>CAZUYQ010000034.1:18524-18983 GCA_964624705.1 uncultured Polynucleobacter sp. | reverse complement strand
CGAATTTAATGCTTGCGGTGCTACCTCGTTTGGCTTCCGTGTTCTTGCAAGTCCAGTGGCCGGGAATCAGTCCCATGCCATCATTATCCCAGTTCGGACCCCAATTGTGCTCAAATGAGCCACCTGGAGCGATGGACTCGGTTGCTACGGTGACCGGAGCGATCGGGTTTGCGGTGGACGATTCTAATACGCAGCTTAATTTGACAGGTAGTTTTGCAGCGTTTTTAAAGGTCCAGACTGTCGGTGTGTTGCAACATTTACCAGCAGCCAAGCTTATGGTTGAAGTGGAAAGGGTTAGGGCTGCAAGACATATCGTTGTTAAAATAGAATTCATCGCTTAAAACCTCCATTACATTGACGTTATGACCGGGAATGGCCATTACTGTAGCATGTTGAATGGACAAGTTCTAGGCTGCTTAAGGTTGACCTCGGCTTTTATTGCGGATGTTTCAACAAAGC
>CAZUYQ010000034.1:12741-18514 GCA_964624705.1 uncultured Polynucleobacter sp. | reverse complement strand
TTGAAATAGTGATTTCCGAGGCTTCGGGCGAGTTCTTAAAGCTCTTCGCTCCGAGGATTCATCTCGGTTAATTTCCGCTTTTTAATCCGTTCAACGAGGGTTGTGCGGTTCATACCAAGAAGCTTAGCGGCTTGGTTACGATTATTGTCAGTGCGAGCAAGTGCTTGAGTAATCAGGCTGTTTTCTAGCATCTCAATAAACTCAATCAGATTGAGTCCTTCAGGCGGTAAGGTGCTAAAATCTGATGGTGTTACCATCGGACCTGTGCCCGGACGCGGATTCAAACTTGGTAAGAATTGGGAGCCCGTCGATTTAGTCTGAATGGACGAATGATCAATCCGAACGGCATTTGCAGGCCGATCGTTAGCAGCACCTACGTTCGCACTGTCGACCAAATCTTTTGGTAGATGTTCGATACCAATGCGTCCACCGCCACGAAGAACAACTAAGCGTTCAACAAGATTTTGAAGCTGACGAATATTTCCGGGCCAGCGGTAACGAGAAAGAAGTTCCAAAACTTCACGATCGACATAACTTGGATTTGCCGGGTTATGCTGACGATTCGAATTTTCGATGAAGTATTCTAAGAGTAGGGGAATATCTTCTCTGCGTTCACGTAGAGCCGGGAGCGTGACTGGCAGAACATTAATGCGGTAATAAAGATCCGAACGGAACTGACCATTGAGGATCGCTTGCTCAAGATTCACATGGGTTGCAGCGACGATGCGGACGTCTGCACGGCGTAGTTCTTTGCCGCCCACAGGCGTAAAGGTCTTTTCTTGAAGCACCCGTAGTAATTTTGCTTGGAGAGAAGGGGCCATGTCGCCAATTTCGTCGAGAAATAGCGTGCCACCGGCGGCCCGTTCAAAGACGCCGGAATGTCTTTTGTCAGCTCCAGTGAAGGAACCTTTTTCGTGACCAAACAATTCGCTTTCTAAAAGACTCTCAGGAATTGCAGAGCAATTGATTGCAAGGAATGGTTTGGTCGCACGAGCGGATAGACGATGGATAGAACGCGCAATAAGTTCTTTACCAGTGCCACTCTCTCCGTGAATAAGGACTGCACTCTCCGAACGAGAGATTTTGGCCACGGTTTCAAGAATGCGCATCATCGCATCACTACGGCCGATAATTTCCGGAAATACATGTAACGAACTATCGTTGATCGTATTTGCCGACGGCTCGCCGTACAGCAACGACAACGCTGAAGCGGGCGATGTAGAATCTAAACGCTTGTCAGAATGGCTCATGCTGAGTCGATTCTCCATGCGAGGTGGACGCGTAACTACCCAACCTTGGGCAGTGACGTCCAGTCGTACTGTCAAGGACCGTTTTATCGCTGCCACTTTTTTCAGTAGTTGGCGATGTCAAGAATAAAATGATTGTTGCCTGTTCTTTTATCTTAACAACATCTCATGGTGCTGTGCAAATTCTGCTGGGCACTTTCTTTTACGAGCAAAACCTTGAGCAGTCGCAACTTGGGCGATTCATTAACTTTTATGCTGCGTCTTGGCGGGATTATAATCATAATGCATCATGTACGTTACTGTAGGTCTCACAGATGTATTTCATTTTGTAAAATGCGAAAGGAAGCATGAAAACCTTGCGTGTTGCGTTTGTTCACGACTGGTTGGTGGGGTGGCGTGGTGGGGAAAAGGTCCTCGCTACACTTGCAAGTATGTATCCCGACGCGCCAATTTATACTCTTTTTCACGATCCTCAAAATCTTCCGGCAAGTTTTGGTAAGCATAAAGTCATTGTTCACGCGTCGGCCAATCGTTTTCGGTTTATGCGTAAAGCGCTTTTGCCCCTTATGCCCTTGTGGATCGAATCTCTGCCCCTCGATAACTATGACCTAGTGATTAGCACATCCAGTTGCGTGGCAAAGGGTGTCATGGTGGGCCCCTACACCAAACATCTTTGCTATATTCATTCACCAATGCGTTATATTTGGGATCAACGAGATGCTTATTTAGGTCGAGTTCGCAGGCTGCCGATCATTGGGCTCTTGATTGAAGGCGTCAGTTCGTTGTTACGGATGTGGGATATCACTTCCTCTACTCGCGTCGACTTGTTCGTTGCGAATTCAAGTTTTATTCAACAGCGTGTGCGGCGCTATTATTCTCGTGATGCAGTCGTGGTTCATCCGCCGATTGATATTGAACGGTTTACACCTCCTGACAATCAAAAAAAAGGCGGCTACTTACTCGCAGCGGGAGCACTGGTTGGTTATAAGCGCTTTGACCTGGCGATAAAGGCTGCAGAACTCACTGGTAAAAAGTTGATCGTTGCAGGTGATGGTCCCGACTTGGCTCATTTACGCTCCATAGCTGGGCCTAAGACGGAGTTCGTCATTAAGCCTAGTAATGAGGTATGGGTAGAACTTCTTCGCGGTGCTGATGCGTTGCTTTTTCCGGGGATTGAAGATTTTGGAATGGTAGCAGTAGAAGCGATGGCAGCTGGGACACCAGTCATTGCTCTCAAAGCGGGTGGAGCTCTTGATTTTATTGTCGATAGCACCTCAGGTCTCTTCTTTGAAGAGAGTTCTCCGCAGTCTCTTGCTGATGCTATTCAGCGAGCTGCAGGAATACCGTGGAGTGCAGATGCTCTGATGCGCCACGCACAAAGTTTTAGCACGGAGTATTTTTTGAAAAATATGCGTCGACATCTTGAAAAACTCTTATCGAGTCCTATTAATTTCTAATTTTTTCGGCGAAGGTGAACGTGAATCCGCAGCGTCAAAATATTCTTACTGTGATACGTATGTTCGTCGACCTTCTTATGGTTTGCGGTGCATGGGTTTTATCTTATTATCTACGGTTTCACGCTGGACTTGGTGTGCCGCGTGGACTGCCTGAGACATCGCTTTACTTCAAAATGTTGCCGTTTATCGCTGTTATTTGGTTCTTTGTCTTTACATCATTTGGTTTTTATCGCCGTAGCAATCGTCACCGTTCGGCTATTCTCGAAGCGATTGATATTTTGCAATCCTCATTTATGGCGACCTTAGCATTTATTGCTTTTACTTATTTTTACGAGGAATACCGCTATAGCCGTTTTGCTCTCGCAATTTTTGCGGTGCTTCATCCTTTTATGCTGGTTCTCGGACGGAGTCTTGTCCGTAAAGCACTGCGTGTCTATCGACGAAGAGCCACTCCAAGACGAACCCTTATTATTGGTGCAGGCGAGTTTTTAGAAACGGCCATCACCATGAGTCAGATTGGTGATTTAGCGGCAAATGATATTGCTGGTGTGGTTCTTGTCGGTGATGAAGAACAAAATAAAGTTGCACGAGAAATTTGTCAGCGTCGTGGTTATGACGTGATTCCGATGCAGCGGGATTGGGCCGGATATTTTGTCGATCATCCCATGCAAACGGTTGTGATTGCTCTGCCCTATAAGAATTTCGCATGGATTGAAGAGCATTTGGAGCAGATCGCAAATCAGGTGCCCGATGTGAAGCTTCTTCCGGATCTGATGAAATTCACAAAACTTGCTGCAGGTATTGAACTTATTTCAGGTGTACCAGTTATTAGTATTCACGACAGTCCTTTGGCGGGAATACAGGGCCTTTTGAAACGGCTGATCGATATCATCGGCGCTTCTGTGGCATTGGTGATATTTTCGCCAGTGATGATCGTCTCGGCGATTTTAGTCAAGTTGTCCTCCCCCGGGCCCATTTTCTATCGGCAGGAACGCATGGGGATTGATGGGAAAACCTTTGGTATGCTGAAGTTCAGATCAATGCCGATCGACGCGGAGAAGAAAAGCGGAGCTGTGTTTGCTTCTGCTGGTGATGATCGTGCAACACCAGTAGGGAAGATCTTAAGACGCACAAGCCTTGATGAAATGCCGCAGTTTTTAAATGTATTGTCTGGCGAGATGAGTCTGGTCGGCCCTCGTCCCGAGCGTCCTGTTTTCGTCAATGACTTTCGCCGTAAAATTCCCGGCTATTTTTTGCGACATAAAGTGAAGGCGGGAATTACTGGCTGGGCGCAGGTGAACGGTTGGCGCGGTGATACCAGTATTGAAAAACGAATTGAATGTGATCTTTATTATATCCAAAATTGGTCGCTATGGCTTGATGTTAAAATTATACTATTGACCGTGGTTCGTGGTTTTATTCATAAAAATGCCTATTGAGATTTACAAATGAGCGGTTAGGGCGGTATGCTCGCGTTTATTGAATCTTAGCAAAAAAAGGGAGTCTCCAAGATGGCTACAAGTGAGAAAAATCCTGTTGGTATTTTAGGTTTTGAGTTTGTTGAATTTGCGTCTGAAAAGCCTGAGGCCCTTCATAATGTGTTTCAGCTGCTCGGTTTTTCAAGAACGAAACGTCATAAGTCAAAAGCCTTAGATTATTACAATCAAGGCGATATTCATTTTATTGTGAATAGCGAGCCAAACACCTTTGCGAGTTCTTTTGCTGCTCTACACGGTCCCTGCGCTTGTGCAACGGGTTGGCGTGTTCAAGATGCCCAGAAGGCTTATGACACCGCAATTGCTCGCGGTGCAAAGCCAGCGCCTCGAACGGATTATGAGCGCAACGGTAAAAAAGTCCCCGCGATTTTGGGTGTCGGCGATAGCGTGATTTATTTTATCGATGATCACAAAAAAGCGAGTCGGTATGAGGATCTCGGTTTTGAAGCTTTAGCTAAACCTGATTTAGTCCCTTCCAAGGGATTTGCTTTGATGGATCATTTGACGAATAACGTTTTTCAGGGCGAGCTCGAACCTCTAAGTAACTTCTATAAGAATGTTTTTGGTTTCCAGGAAATTCGTTATTTCGATATTCGCGGCCAAAAAACTGGCTTGCTGTCTTATGCGTTGCGATCACCTTGTGGTAGTTTCTGCATTCCAATTAATGAAGGCACTGAGTCGAAAAGTCAGATTAACGAATATCTCCGCGAGTACAAGGGCCCTGGCATTCAACATATCGCGCTTCTTACCTCAAATATCTTAAAGACGATGGAATCGCTTGAAGGTACGAGCTTTGAGACACTCGATATGGAAACCGATTATTACGATGAAGTTTTCAAACGTGTTCCCGGCGTAGTCGAGGATCACAAGAAAATTCAAAACTATAATTTGTTAGTGGACGGTGATGAGAGCGGGTATCTTCTACAAATTTTCTCACATAATGTGATTGGCCCAATATTCTTTGAATTTATCCAACGTCGAGGCCATCTGGGTTTCGGTGAAGGAAATTTTGGTGCGTTATTCCGAGCCATCGAACGCGATCAGGAACGCCGTGGGGTGCTGTGAGTCCCATTGCAACAGAACCCTCTGAGTGGCGCCTCCTAGGCCCTTTAAGTAATTTTCCGCGCGGGGTTATTGTTCCGTGTCAGCTCGGAACTCGGTCGCTCATTGTCGTTCATTTGGGCGACAGCTTTTATTGTTTCAATGATGAATGTGCCCATCAACCCGTAAAACTGAGTGAGTTCGGTGAACTAGGTTCGAGTGGGGTTTTGCTTTGCCATGCCCATGGGGCTTGTTTTGATTTGAGAAACGGGGGACTACCCTTGTGTTTCCCGGCCGAGGAAAGTCTTGTTTCATGGAAGACACGGGTAAATGGTATTAACCTAGAGATTTTATTGGATATTGTTTAATCAATAGAATAAACATAATAATTAATAAAATATAATTTGATTTTAATACAATGGCTGTGCTATAAACCAGCATGTCCTGAGAACTGGGAAAACTTCCTAGGTTTTAGGCGTCTTCCTCCTATTGTTGCTGGTGCTCTATCTCCTACTCTAGCTGTTGGCGGTTA
>CAZUYQ010000034.1:10346-12731 GCA_964624705.1 uncultured Polynucleobacter sp. | reverse complement strand
AGAAGCGGATTTAGGCTGACTATTTCAATGATTCTAGCGCTCGGGATTGTTTCCTGCGGTGCAAACGTTAAAACAAAATCAATTAAAGATTATCGAGTCACTCTGTCGCAGGGTGATAGCTCGTTTGTTCCGCTTTTGAAGGCTTTAGTGAGTGATTACAACGCCCATGTGGGTATGCAGGCAATGCAATATGTGGATTCCGTGGATCAAGCGAATAGCCGAATCATTGTGACTCAGGGGCTTGAAGCACGCGATAAGAAGGTGGGATGGGGCCAGTGGTTTTCTACGACCGAAAGTTCTGGAGCCAATATGCCGGGTGGAACCGTCGAGCAGGTCACAGAGTACTCGGGTCAGGTAGAATTCGATGCCGATTTTCTTCGCGAAAATGGCAAAATTGATAACGGTGCCGTTCAATATGAGGTCCAGAAGTTATTTGCACATGAATTTGGTCACGTTTTTCAGATGGAGCATCATCCGGACGTACATGATATTATGTATTTGAATATTACTGGTGTTAAGAATTTTTCACCTTATTATGATAGGGTGAAAAGCTTCTTCTTAGCGGAATAATTAACAAATTTGCGGCATTACATACGATTGTAAGTATAAACACCTAACTATTAGTGGCTGGGTGTTTTTTGTTTATATCTTGTACTCGTGAGATCGACTAGTTAGAATTAACTAAACTGCGGCATAGGTTGTGACCTGTGTACGACAGTTTATTTATTATTTTACATGTAGGTGCAATAGGGAGTTTCTGAATGTACACACCCGAAATACTGATTCGGAACATATTGAAGTGAAATGCCTGCAATCTCTTCCAAGTGAGCTGGAAATGGAATCAATGATGGCACCAGCAGTCGTTGTGCTCCATGCAGAGTCCGAAACAAGTTTTAAGAATTTAGATTCTATTCGCCTTCAGTGGCATTTTACTTCCATCATTGTTTGTGCGGCGCGAAATCAGATGCCGATAGTTCATCAGTTACTGGCCAAAGGTGCGAGTGATTTTTTAGAAATCCCTTTTACCCAAGATGAGTTTTGTCGAAGGGTTGTGGCACGCGTCGGCGCGTATAACCACCGTAGTAAAGAAAGTACTAGGCAGCTTGGTGCCTTGACCATAAATATTATGCAGCGAACTGTCTCCAACGGCCGGGACACTGCGTTTCTAACACCGATTGAAACTCGGATTGTGGCGACTCTAGCGGAAAGTGTTGGTGGTGTTGTTGAACGTGGTGCGATGAAGCAGATGTGCTGGGGCGATATGTCAATTACCGACAATGCACTCAATCGTAAAATTTACGAAGTTCGTCGGACGCTGCGCCGTTTAAGTGAAGAAATTAATATTAGAACTATTTACGGTTTAGGATTTGAGTTGGAAATGGCAGATCGACCGCGAGCATAACGGTCGATTCCTGTTTAGTCTCAAAATTTAAAAGGAAAATCCAATTCCTAGTTTGCAAAGTATGAGACCCATTCCGCCGGCTGTTTTACTAAATTTTGCTTTTTGCTCATCAAAATCAGCTTGATCATACGCATCCGTGGGTGGAGTATCTTTGGCTCCAATTTTTGTCATTGGAAACGCAATGCCGGCAAGGTCAGCGCCAACCACAAAAGCACCGAACTGTATTTGACCGCCTACCGCTAAATCGAGGGTGATAGCATTAACTGCAGATGTAGTGGCTAGCTCATCATCTTGAGCTTCATTATAGGTAAACCAAGAACCTGAAGCCATTCGGAACCCTAGTCCGCCGGCGACATATGGAATTTTCCCAAAAGATTTTCTGAGACGACCTCCGACACTAGTTATAGTGATTGCAACAGGCTCGACTTTACCTGAAGAATGGGAAGCGTAGAATTCTAGCGCGGTACTTGGAGATAAACTTCTGCCGATAGTTCCGCCAAATCCAATGAATGGGCTGGGGTCAAGGCCGACGTTTAGCAAAACTTGCCATTTTCTTTGGTTGAGAGCTTGGTCGCCTGTAGCGACTGGTTCGCCAGACTCCTCTTTGAGGCCATCAGAGGTTTTTTTATTCTTTTTCTTTTTCTTTTTCTTTTTCTTAACAACAGTTTTCTCGGCTCCAGGTTCGCTATCATCTGCGCCATAAGTCACAGAGGTTAAGCTCATAAGAGCTATGGTACTGGCCAAGATCCATCCAAAAATTCCGTAACTGCGAACCCTCATAAACCCTCCTTGGTTTATTTTCAGAAACTATTTAACGTGGCTTTTTACAGCGCTACTTGAATTCCGAAGCTCACTTCTAAAGTTTGATCGCAATTTAACCATTTGCGAAAGCGAGTTGCTATTGTGACCCTGCAGAAAAAATCCGTCCGGTGCTTTCATTTTACCATCAATCGAAGTCTCAGAAAAATCTATACGAGTCGATG
>CAZUYQ010000034.1:8925-10336 GCA_964624705.1 uncultured Polynucleobacter sp. | reverse complement strand
AACATCGTCACTTGGCGCTGACCCATCGACTTTTACTGCGGTTGACGTGATCGGTTGTTTAACCGATTTTTTACTTGGTGTTTTTCCGGCCGCAAAAACGGCGTTGGATGTCAAAAATGTCAATATGAGTAAAAATGGATTTAGTATTTTTGTCATTCAAAACTCCTTTCTTTTCTTAGCTTAGTGAGCCTTTAATTGCTTCTCTAATTCTTCAATATCCTGGTCGGCGCCTAGGTCTGCGTCGGTTTTTGAAGGTGTTTTTACAGCACTAGATTTTGACTGTTTCGTTTCGGATGTCACGACTTTCTGTTCTTGTGGAATATTAGACTTATCGACTCTGCCACCTTGCTTTTTTTGCTCAAGATTACTGGCCAAGGTATGAATTTCTTCGTCCGATAATTTGTTACCTTCTGCTTGTTTCATTGAGTTGATTTCTTCAATGAGCGCAAAGGCGCGGTCGGTATGTGCCGACTTTCCTGGGCTGGCTTTGATATAGCTTTTTAGGGCATCAAGAGCATCTTCATAATGAGCCAGCGCTTTTTCTGATACAGCCAAATTGTAAAGAGCTAGGGGGTTATCCTTATCTTTGCTTAAAATTTCTTTGTACGTGACAACCGACTGCTCATGCTGGCCGCGAGATGCATTGACAATTGCGAGGTGCAATTTAGCATCTTGATGGCTAGGGGCGACTTTTAGGATCCTCTCGAATTGAATCGACGCCTGAGAAATAAGGCGATATTTGAGATATAAAACGCCCATATTCATTCGCACCGAAATATCATTTGCATTGAGTGTGAGAGACTTCTTCCACAAAGGCATCGCATCGCTAGAGTCATTGAGGGATAAACTTACGAGACCTAGCATGTTTAATACGCTACTGTCGCGTGATTGTTCTCCTTCTAAGGCTGTAAGAAAAATCATCGCCATATCATAGTTACCTTGGCGAATTGCTGCCTGAGCTAAGACTTTTCGCGCCTCTTGATTTTTGATATCAAGACGTAAAATTTTCTGACAAGTTTCCTCCGACTCATGAAAGCGATCCTGTGCTAATTGAAGCTGAGCAAGGCTTAAGAGAGTCGTTACATCTTTTGGCTTGTTTTTAGAATCCTCTAATAGTTTTTCGCGAGCATCAGTTAAAGAAGAGTCCTTGCTCGCTTCTGGTAGGGCCGAACGTTGGTCGCTTGGTGAACTAATAATAATTTCGTTACGGCTCCGGTCGACGATCTTACCAACCGTTTGCGCGGTTTGGCAGGATACGAGTCCCAGGACTCCTATTGTAACAAGGCTCTGATATAATTTATGACTCATAAAAATCTCCTCTAAAAAACTTCATTCACAGTGTCGCGTTATTAATCGGCTAAACTCGCGGTCGCTTTGGTTAAACTTACTTTATAAGAGAGATATCCTGGCG
>CAZUYQ010000034.1:0-8801 GCA_964624705.1 uncultured Polynucleobacter sp. | reverse complement strand
CCGATTGCTCGTCGACTTCTTTATGCTTCTCAGGAGCAAGCTCTACCATCTTCTGATACGTCTTCGTTGTCCAAGAAGTAAATGCTTCTACCTCTTGTGATTGCTTGTAAGCTGACTCAAAGAATTTGTATGCTTCAGCTTTCAAGGGGAATGCGGCTTTCTCTAACTGGCTTTTAAATCCATTCGCCTGAGCCTGATTGTAATTGGATGGTGGTGGTGCATTAAAGAGCCCTTGGGCAAAGTTCTCATGCATTTCTCCCATCCGGTACAAGCTTGCCACGCTAAATTCAGCATTGCCGAGTGTCAAAATCTCCTCGTATGCATTGGCAACTTTTTCTAGTTTTGCCTGCTTTTCTTTCACGAGTTTCTCTATTTGACTGCCGTTATTAAGAGGCATCGCGAGGAATGCTTTCTCGTTCATTTCTTGATTGTTGAACAAGATGGAGGCGATGATGCGTCGGCCTTCAAGTGCAGCTGGGCTTCCTTTTGCCTTAAGCAGGTTAGTCATTTTAACCAGCTCTCTCTTCGCCTGTTCGTTTTTAGAACCTTGCTTTAGCTGTAGTTCAATCCATTTTGCTTGAGCAAAGATGGCGTCGTCCTTGCCTTTATTAGCCGGGTTGTTGGCAAAGCTATGATACTCTGCAAGGGCGCCCGTGATATCGCCAGAGGATTCGCGGATACGAGCAGACTCAAATAGCGCGTCATTTGCAACAGGTTGGTTTGGGTATTTACGGTAGACGTCCGAGAAAGTGCTTGCGGCTAAGTCGACCTACTTAACGCCGCGGTAAAGGACTGCCGCATTATAGAGTGCATGTGGTGCACGCTTATCGCTTGGCCAGGTGAGAGCAAACTTTTTGTAAGTGTCGGCAGCATTTGCAAATTGGGCAAGTGCTTCGTAGGTTTCACCCATGCTGGCCGTTACATCGGGAGCAAGAGATGATTTAGGGTAATCAACAAGTAACGCCTTTTGTTGTTTTAATGCATCTTCAATACGGCCTGCTTTAAAGAAGTTTAAAGAAGCGTTATACAGTGCCCGGTCAGCATCCTTGTCAGTTGGGAACATTTTTCGAAACTCAAGGAAAGCGAGGGCCGACTTTTCATAGTCTTTTGATTTCTCGCTAGCGGTTGCACTATTAAATAGCGCATTTCTAAGAGTGTCATCGACAAACCTCTTAACGCTCGCGTCAGCGGTTAATTGTTTGTCTGCTTGATATTTCTTACCGTAGCTGATGACATTGTCCCAATCATTTTTACCATTGTAAAATCCTAGAACGACACGTGGAGCGGTTTGACCTTGCTTTGTTTTGGGGAAATTTGTTGCTAGAGCATCGAAGCGCTTTATCGATTCATTGTAGTGCCCGTAGTCAAAATAAATCTGGGCCGCGGTATAGCGCATACTATGACCTTCTTTTTCGTTAGGAAGGAGGGCGACATACTGATCGATGGTATCGGCATAGAGTTTGCGAACCCGTGGTATTTCCATCTCTTTCGGAACTTGGCCAGCTGGTGGCAGCTGCGCGGCTTTTGAGGATTCGTTTAGTTTTGCAATTGCGGTTACGGCCATAAGAGCGGCCTCTTTTAGGTGCTCTCCGTCTTTAGGACGTTGTTTTGCAACAATCATAAAATTGGTAGAAGCTGCTTCGTATTTGCTTTGTGCCATTTGAATATCAGCTAGATAATAGCGAATGTCGTAGGAGGTCGCAGTGGAGGCAAAGCTTGATAAGTAGAATTCATAAATCTGAGCCGCATTGGCTTCTAATGCTTTGTTTTTTAGCTTTTGCCCCCGACTATGGAAGAGTGTTCCAAAGCGGTGAGTTGTGCGTTCCGTTAAATCCGAGGCGTCCTTGATAACTTCTGGTTTTGCATTGTTGGCAGAGATCCACGCAGAGGATTTACCAGCAAAAAGTTGATGCATGGTTTTGATAGTGGCAACTACATTGTTACTGCGATTGTTTTGCTCATAGATACCCGCAAGCTTTTGATAAATACGCGGGTTGTTCTCTTTGGTTGGTGATTCGGTGACAAGGCGATTGTAGACCTCTATAGCCTTGTCATTCTTACCAGCATCTGCGTACATATTACCTAAGCGTTCAAGCATGGCATAGAATTTTGCTTCCTGACCGATGGTCTTGAAGTAGTTCCATGCTGCTTCCGTATCTTCGGTCTCTGCAAAAACCATCACAAGGTCACGGATAGCTTCATCGCGGAGATTAAAGTTAGTAGTTTTTTGCTTGTCAGAGAGCTTAACAACGAGCTTCAATGCAGCGATTGATTTTTTGAGTGCCTCGTCTGAAGTCTTGGTGCTTGCACCTTGGCTATTGTAATAGCACCAGCCAAGCTTATAGACCGCAAAAGGGTAGGCACGGTGTTCTTTATATTCCATAACCTGTTGGTAGGCATTGGTCGCATCAGCAATTTTATGCTTGTCGAAGTAGAATTCGCCTAGTGCTAACCACGCATCTGGAATGAGCGGAGAACGCGGATGTTGGGCAATAAGTTGTTTATAGTACATCACTGCGTTTTCATCATTCAGTCGACCTAAAGTCTTAGAAAGTGAATAGAGTGCAGCATCGGTACGCTCATGCTTTGGATATGTATTTACAATTTTGCGGAATGCACTCACTGCTAGTTGAAGTTGAGCTTCAGAGGCTTTGTAGTTTACCTCAGGTTGCTTTCCTCTAGTTTTTGCCGGAGCTAGTCTCCATTTATCGTGTTCTGAAACATAAAACTGTATCTCTTGATCTCTGACATAGTCAGATCGTTCTACATATAATTCACCTAAGCGTAGCATCAATTCAAATTGGTTGTTGCCTTTCTGATTAGCAAGCAAGCCCTTAATTTGCTCAATAGTCTTAACGCGAAGTACATCAGCTTGTTTTGCCGCTTCAGGTGTCACACCTTTACGCTCGGCAGCGAAGTAATCCGCACTATCTTCTTTAGTTGGTGCTGCCACCTTATCGCCGTCATTTGCGATAGCTCGTCCAGAGCTGCCAGCAAGAGCTGACTGGGCCAAGAATCCTGCGAGGAACAATCCTGCTAAGATGCTGGTGAGGGGTTTATTGGATTTTATTGTTTCTCTAGTCATAAATCCTCCGTCATTTCCTGAAACCATGATCAATTTTTGCAAAGAGGCTGAAGCCGGTAAATGTGGTAACCAATCTCATCCTGCCAGTATTCTAATTTGTCATCGCTTGCCCAAACTTGCGTCTTACTGCCCCAACCAGCGATGTTTTCTCGAGAGCTCAATTTGTCGATCTTAGAATCGCCGTGAAGTTCTTTACCAAGGAGTTGGTCTTTTTGGCTCATTAACAGTTCGACGTAAAGAAATTGTGCTTGCTCATGAAGGCGATCAAACTCGCTTTTCATTTCTGTCAACTCGATTATCAAACGTTTTCCAATGTCTTGTCTAAGTGAGGCAGCCCATTGGTCTAAGTAGTTACGAGTGGTCGAGATATTGTCTCGGTTTCCGAAAATACCTTTTATATCTAAGCGCTGCAATTCACTGATCACCGAAGCGTACTGATCTCTCACATGCATCATCGAATCTCTTTGACTAGCGCTTAGTAGAAGGTTGCGTGGTACGCCTAGGCCTTCTGAAGACACTCCGGTAACCGTGTTTTCGAATAATGTATAGGCCGCGTCATTAGTCAGACTTTTGCGGTTCAAAAGTTCTGTAAGCGCTTTAATGGGTGCCTGGTGATACTGAATAAAATCAGCTAACTCGTTACGACTATCATCATAACGACACATCCAGTAGTAGATGATAGATGCGAGCATGGTTGACTCGGGGTTGAAGGTTTCCTTATAGAAGGGGCTACGTACCGAGTAGAGCATGCCGAGAGCGTGATTTGGAAACCCAGCCATAAATAGAGCCCAGCTTTGTTCATAGAGAGAATCATAGAAGCTATTGCTTTTGCGGCTAATCAATCGGTAATGTTTGATGGCAAGAGGAAACTGCCTTTGTTCGTAGTAAATACGTCCAAGCGCCATATTAGCATCGTCGGTAATCAGCGTTAGCTCGCTACCGGAAAGAGGGCTCATCTCGCGGCTTGTTGGTAGAGTAATAGCCTTCAGTGCGGCGATTGCGTCATTATAACGTTTGTTATTAAGATGGATCATCGCTTGCTGATATTTTGCGGAAAAGAAAAAACGATCATTCACTTTGACGCTGCCATATGAAACCAGAGCCTTGTCGGTGCGATTATTATTTGCTTGGACGTTGCCGGCGATAAAATGCCAATCAGTGCCAAAGGCGGAAGGAACTCCGTCTTTAAGTTGAACAGTCTCGGCGACATTCTCTAAAAGGTTCTGAATCGGGAATTCGCGCGAAACTTCCCGAAGGACTTGCCACGAACGTTTGAATTCATCATCCAGTGGTGTTGCTGTTTTACGTAGTGCCTGACTTGCATAAACGGCTGACAGAATAGGAAATCCTGTTTTCTGGAGAATGCTTGCCTGAGTCTGAAGCACGGAAGCTTGTTGCTGAGCTTTGAGAGTCTGGATCTGATCACCGATCTTAGTTAATTCGTTCCACATCTCGCGTTCGTTTAGCTCGCCAACGCGAAATTTTCGTCTTAGTTCAACGAAGTTCTTCCAGTTTTGAGAATCGTTTTCAGTCGCGATATTGGGAGTTTTTGCAGACTCGTTCGCTATAGCAACTGGAGCCGATATAAATGAGGCGCACAACATTGTCATCGCAGCGATAGCAAGTTGGTATTTGTTTTTTAAACTTTTTTCTCTATTTTTTAACATAAACTGCCCCGGTTTCTCTATTCGTAGCTTTTAAAAGAACAAGTAACTCACGCCAAAGTCGACACTCCAGTTATGCTTGCGAACATTTTGCGATGCGCGTGTCTCTGTGTAGGTTCGGTCCCGGAAATCTAGGCGTGATGACCAACGCTGAGCCCAGTATAGACGCATGCCGCCGCCATAGGATGCCGCTGTTCTTGTTCCCTGAGATGTGTTGACGCTAGATATGCCGGCAGATCCATAAATATCTGCGTATATGATGGTCCAATCCAAAAGGCTGACTTTCCCATAAAACGGTGCGGCAATCACAGAAATATCATTCATTCCACTGACGGGATTGACCTCAGGATCTGGTGAAATCAGAGTGTTGGGATCGTCTTTTTTTCGATACTGAAGCTCATTCAATGCTTTTCGATCATCGCTGTCGGAAACAGAAGCCTTAATATACTGGTATTCGGCTCCGACCCATTCGTTGAAGAACATACCGACGCGTAGACCGGTCAAGGTTGTCTTGGTGTAAGATTCGTTAAGAATCGTTCCTGCAAGGATTCCGACTTCTGGTCGCCAGGCCTTAAGAAAATAGCGATTTTGAAGTACAGCCACTTGTTTTTTTGTGTCTACGCCGCGAATTTCGTCTGGGTTAAGTTCCAGGCTTTGAGCGATGAGTTCATTCGCACTCATAAATAGGAGTGCAGCCATTACAATGCGCCGCTTATCATTTATAGAAATCAAACGCATAACTCGTTCCTCTAGTGAAAGACAAATTCAAAACCATCAGATAAACAATCCTCCCTAGGAGGTATAGGTTCCCAAGGTTCAGGATGGGGTTCGGATTTTAAGAGAATAAGTTTAGCTTTTTTGCGGGAAGGCAAAATTTTCCGAGTAAAATCCTGTATGCGATTGAAATAATTAAGGATGAATTGGTGAGCGGAACCGAGTGTGAATGGGTTATTGGAGTCATCTGCATCCAAATATTCGGACCTTGTGATTTCCAAGGTAAAGTGGATGGTTAACTATTTAAGAATAAAGCTTTAATTGTCTGCATTGTCTAATATCTCAAGTTTTGCCGAGCTCTTACCGATAAAGCTTTAACGGTTTGCTGGAGGTTCTATGATTACATCTCGATATAAACATGCACTGCTAGGTTTTGTCCTAGTTTCGGGATGTGCTGCGCCAAAGCCGGATACTACGGCTACAGCGACAACAGCGACTGGAACCACAACTAATAAGCCCACCGATGCGCAAGCGGCGGCCACGATTGAAACTGGTGCAAGCGTAAACGTAAATGGCGAATCGTCCTCATCTACATCTGTGAGTAGTGCAGCGACTCCTTCCCCTAGTTCCAGTGGAACTGCGACGTCACCCGTGAGTGGTGCTACGAGTGTTTCTACAGAAACCGGTGTGGTGGCATCGCCGACACCAGCAATCGTTACAACTTGCTCGGGCTCTAAGTTAAGTGGCGCGGGCTGCTGGTATGCAAGCGCGACTGGCCAGAGCTGTACTGATTTGTGTTCTACTCATGGCGGCGTCGAGTCCTTTCCTATTAATAACACCCAATGTGGCGAACTTGTTAAGTCAGTTGGCCGCCAAAACAAAGCCACCCAATCAATCAATGCGACTTATGTGCCTTATGGTTGCTACTTCTGGCCGGTAAAAGGTAACTATATTTATTCGAATTCGTCTGCGCAGGATGATCCGAATGCATCCAGCAATACTGTGACTCGACTGTGCAATTGCGCCAATTGATACTCAGAATGCGTAAGTAAACGGCGGAAGATTTAGTTTGACCACCGCAGGATTCTTTGGATCCTGTTTTTTTATATGGTACTGAGCGGCGAACGCAAAAACATCCCACCAAGCATGAATAAATATCGCTTCGCGCATATCCCATTTGCTATGCTGTGTGACGCTTCCGAAGTGCCAACCTAATAGCAGCTGAGCGATGGGCATCGGAGTATTGCTCAGATGAGCGGCCGCAAATACCGTCGCCTGTATGCCATTGGACCAAGTATCGTTCATCCAGTATTCGCGAAGTGTTGGCATCAGCCACCCGCGGAATACCGCCTCCTCATGTGTGCCAGCGTTGTAAGAGAAGCTAGCTGCAAAGGCCGCATCCTCTTTACGGAATGAGTCTTTGACCCATCCATCTTGAGGAGAACTATTGATAACCCAGTAGTTGAGCCCGGCGCCAAGAAGCAAAGGTATAAAGGTCGAGGGTTTCTTTAGAAATTGGAAGTGAAATGGCGCCATGGCAAGGTCAGCGGGCTGAGGATCGCTTTCAAGAAACTTATATTGATCGTTATGGGTTTGACGATACCTAGCGGCGGTGCGGAATGAATGGAACAGACTGTAACCACCCGCCGCTTGATAGGTCTGAAAGCCAAGATCCATTTTGCGTTGTGCGATATTTTTGCTGCTAAGGGTGTCCTGATTATTCTTATCGGCCTCGTCAATGTCTTTGCTAGCGTTACCAGCATATCCAGCTCCAAAAAGGGCAATCCCCGAATAAGCGGTAGCATGACCGTACTGCCCGGAAACCCATTGCCCAAAACCTGGGACGATAAAAGATAATACCGGAGTTACGAGATCGCTTCTGACAGCCATGTTATCATCGGAAGTCGAGTAGGCGTCTTCGAGGGCCATGGCATTAAATGAAATAAGAAGCAAAATTACAGTTAAGAAACTTCGCATGTTAAAATAAAACCTCTAAAGTTTACAAAGTGCAGAAGTATTATTGTTGCACGTGAAAGTGAAATTGTCCCATGGCTAAAGTAAATTGGTCGCTTGAAACAAAAGTTATTGGAATTGTTGCAGCAGTTCAGTTTGTTAATATCGTCGATTTTATGATGGTGATGCCGCTTGGCCCTGACTTTGCGAAGGCGTTAGGAATTCGAGTGAGTCATTTAGGCGTTGTGGCTGGTTCCTATACGCTTGCCGCGGCTGTCAGCGGATTTTTATGCTCGTTCTTTATTGACCGTCTGGATCGACGTAAGGCTCTTCTTTACTCAGTGATTGGCCTCGCGATTGGCACTGGTATCGGTGCGTACGCTTTTGATTTTCATTCTTTGTTATGGGCTCGCGTTTTGGCTGGCGTCTTCGGTGGTCCGGCTGCGTCGACCTCATTAGCAATGATTAGTGATGTTGTTCCACCTCATCGGCGCGGTAAGGCTTTTGGGACTGTGATGATGGCTTTTTCTTTAGCATCAACGTTTGGCGTACCCGTGGGGCTTGAGCTTGCAAGATGGGGAACTTGGCAGACACCGTTTTTAATTGTTGGCGGAATGGGCATGATTGTGGCCTTGCTTGTCATGGTCGGCCTTCCTTCCATGGTCGAACACCTTAAAGAAAGAGATGTTGCTAAAGTCTCTCCTTGGCGGATGCATCGCGATTTGATGATTCAATTACCGGTGCTGATTTCATTTACCTTGACGTTTGGGCTTATGATGTCGGGATTTCTAATTTTTCCAAACATTGCTTCTTATATTCAGTTTAATCTCGGATTCCCCCGCGAAGAGATGAGTAAACTTTATTTGGTTGGGGGTTTAGTTAGTTTTTCGGTGATGCGTCTCTGTGGTGTTCTAGTTGATCGCTTTGGCAGTGCACCACTCTTTATGCTGGGAACGATTGGCTTTATCTGCGGGTTATTTTCTGGATTTTATTTTTCACCGCCTCTTGTTGGTGCATACGGAATATTTGTTTTCTTTATGTTCTTTGGCACGATGCGCAATATTTCCGCGAATACCATAACCTCTAAAGTTCCCAGGCCAGAGGAACGAGCTGGTTTTATGTCTATGCAGAGTGCGGTCCAACATACTGCAACTGCCTTTGGCGGGATTTTATCGAGTCGACTATTGCTAACGACGCCAGAAGGTCAGTTGTCTGGAATGGAAAATCTTGTCTATGCGTCTACCGGTGCTGCGGCGATTGCTTTAGTGGCGATTTTCTTTTTGCAGCGGATGGTGCGTTTGCATGAACATTAAAGAGTCCGAGTGGGCCAGAATCCCTGACTCCAAGCTCGCTGCAGGGGTAAGAGGGGCCAGGCACGGGGAGAT
>CAZUYQ010000033.1:40069-42742 GCA_964624705.1 uncultured Polynucleobacter sp. | reverse complement strand
TGCGAAGGGGGCGTCAGGGGTTGACAACTTGCAGTCCGTGCAAAACCGCTTTAACCCGCTGTGATTTCTTAAGAAAGGTAGCCTACAACCACAATTGCGTAGGCCAGTTAATGGGACATCTCTTGAGCATGCGACGGAAAAATAACAGGCTCAACATACTCTTCAACTCGGTGAACATCTTCCTCGCCATTTGAGCTTACCTTGGATTCTATATTGAGTTGAGTTTCTAGTTTTAGGTTTAGATGGTCTTCGGTTTTTTGCACTGTTGCAGCCGGCGCAACTTCGAGAACTACTTCCGGAGCTGGCTCGGGAGCTAAAAAAGATACATTTTCCTTTGTCGTCGATAAATCTCTTAAGCGCCTCATATCGAATCCACTATTACCTTCACCATTCCAAGGCAACACCCCAATACCAGAATGACCGGCAATTTCATAAATTTTTGCAACCCCCTCGCGCATGAGAGCACTATGATGAATCAACGTCGACGCGTTTACAAATAGTGGCAGCTTTACAGCGCGTCCGCTCGCCTTTGACAGTTGAATAGCGGCGGTTGTGACCTCTCCAATTTGCTGTAGATCCACGCCTTCGAGCCATATACCAAAACGGGCATGATCCAGCGATCGCCCTTCAACTAACGCGCTACTGCCTTGTAAGCCACCCAGTGACATTCGCCCTGTTTCATTCATTGCATACATCGGAAATCGCTTAAGACGTGTTGATAAAAGTTCTAGATTAAATCCTGACCAGTCGAATCTAAACCCCTCACCGACCAATGTCGACCACAGGGTTTCAGATACCGTGCCTTCCTCGAAAACAGCAATCTTAGGACGGCCAAAGCCATTCCGTTCCATCTCACTAACACCTGTGTTTACCATAGTTGCTAAATCATTTTTACCTATACCGGAAAGGGATTGATCCATTCCACAAAGTTCATCACAACTATCACCGATGCTCCCATAAAGATTTTTACCTGTCGTCGGCGCTAATCTCGCAAACACCATCCAGTCGCGTAATCTAGATATGTGCATGGCGATACCGTCCCCTTCATTCAGAAAAGAACCAAAGGCGGCCTGCACTTTTGCTACTTGATTACTTCCGCTCATGAGCATACGTGGATTTATAGCGTGGACAATATTCAGTTTAGGAAAACTCGCGTGCAATACAGAAACTTCTGAAACATTAGCATGCGTAACTGGCTGTCCTTGCCACACTATAATTGGAATAACTTCTATTGCTGCCGAATCTGCAACCGCATTGACCGCGACAGAGGCCATATAGAAAGCAGCAATTTTAAATACAAATTGATATTTGTTTTTTTTCACAGTAAGTCCTGCCCCCAAAACGCCAAAGACTCGCGGTCGCACTTGTGGTTACCTATCGGTCAAATTATGGGAGAACTTAAAAATCAGCGCCCTCTTGACTTAATACGCACAGGTTGTAATTTTGGCTTAAGCCTAAGAAGCAAGGGTAAAGCAAACAAAATTAAGACGATCCTTTGAGCAGCACTTTGCTGCGTTCCCAGATCAGAACCAATAGTTCCGCAACCAAGAAAACCGCCCTTTTTACTAGAACTGTCGTCACTACTGCCTGCTGAGGAAGAGGAGGCTTTTATAGATGCCTGTAAATTTGCCAAATCGATTCCAAGTGACGTTGGACTTAGATTACGCTTCGTCGCAGCATTGATAATCACGGTTTGATAGGTGCCACTGTGTTTTTGATCAACGTACAATATGGCGGCAACTAATGATTTAAAGTCTGCATTACTTGGTAGATAAGGAAGTGCTTCGAGGACGTAACTTGTCAGCGTATCACCAGGCATGCCATTATCTTTACGAATATCCCATAGGAAGCCAGAGACGAGCTGACCTTGCAAATGTGCACTGCCATATCCCAAATACTTTGCGTCTCCATAAGTCAAAGTATTATCTGCGGTTCGCAAACATTTAGATTGGACCTGGCATAGTGTGCTTGCAGTAGGACAAATCGATTCTCCAAGGCAGGTATCGCCTGTTCGTGACATCGCAAAAAAATCCGCAAGCCCTTCGTGCAAGATAAGTGAATCACCTGCAATCGTTGTAATAGATTGATATACGACATGATGACCGAACTCGTGACTCACTACATCGGCGTCGTATGGTAAATTTTGCAATGTCGTCCCATCGCCATCACCAACGCGAATATTTGACGGAGAAACTCCGTCAGACGGTGTATAGAGTGCATTATTTGACGAGCCCTTGATCGTGGCATGTACAATTACAGTCAGTGGCTTTAACCCCTGCCATGTATATCCTTTACCTGATACGAAGTCATATTGCTGATTCACGTAAGCAAAGGTTGAAGCTTCGGCAAAATGAGAATCGCTTGTTCCACTATAAACGAAACTATTTGTCGCGGAAGTAGCACGTGCAGCACCCGAGTAGTCGGAAGTTGTAAAAAATTCATTTGTAAGTGTTGTGTCGCCATTAACAGTAATTGTGAAATCTTTAAGGGTACCGGTCACTTTATTGGGATCATAGGCGCGCACCGTCGCAGATGCATCTAGAAAGCGTTGATTCGCATATCCAATGCGCCATGGTGTCGACCATGCGGTAAACTGAAGTCCTTCCAAATCAATCACGAAATCCCAAACCGGATCGAGCGTACCTTGCTCGTTCATAAGACAGCGTCGACTCG
>CAZUYQ010000033.1:13170-40059 GCA_964624705.1 uncultured Polynucleobacter sp. | reverse complement strand
AAAGGCCTTGATTTGCAGCAATACCCTCAATAGCAACTCTTGCCGATTCGTTCCGATCCGGCCAGTCGTTTTCAGAAAAACTCGCAACTTGATCGACTAACGGAATATTCCCAACAACGACAACACTGCCATCGATATGCTCAATAGTTCTAACCGTCACTCCACATAACGGATAGGAGCCAACTTGAAATTCATAGTCGGAAGCATTCCCGGGTTGAACTCCTGCTGATGCCAGTCCAAAACCAGAGGAGTTTAGCTCCCGCGTTTTTTTCATCCCTAAATATGGATTTAAACCTTTTTCTTCTAATAGAGATCGAAGCCCATCTGTTCCGCCACCAAAAGCCTTTAAACCAAAGCCACGTTCCATATTCTTCACAATAGGTGTTAAGCCTACTGCAGCTTCACTCTTAATAACTGTTCCATCAAGTTGGCGCTCGATAGAGCCACCGAAATCAAACGGACCACTGAATCCAATTGAGCTCGTGAGTACGCTATATGCCACCACACATCTGCTTGTGTATTTATAAAATAGTGAACGCATACACGACTCCCAAACGTGGAGCGTAAGGGCACCCCTTGCCCTCTGACTCGTAAGGGATTCATCGGCAAAAACTGCCGACTGCTTTAAAGGATTATTTTTTGAGATTTCATGAACTTATGGATAGCCAAAATAATTCAATAGGTTATAGATAAATGAAAAGGACAAATTTTTGACAAATTGCGATAAAGATATACAAAAAGTTACCCATGATGAATTTAAGATGACATTTTTTATCCACAGCAGTTGTGAATAAAGACGAGGTTAATGCCAGTGAAAGTACTGCGACGCAAGCACTTCAGCGGTGCGCTTACGATTTACACACATTAAGAAAATTTATATTTTTTTTTACTTGCCCACTAGTGAATGGAGATGCATTATGACAAGCTCGACAATCTCAGAAGTTCTTGGAAATAGTCAGCGTCTTGATGGCGGTGCTATGTTTGGAAATGTCCCACGCGGAATGTGGGAAAAATGGCTCAAACCAGATGAGTTAAGTCGTATTCCTCTCGCATGTCGTGCCCTTCTAATTGAAAGCAACGGAAAAAAAATACTCTGCGAAACCGGCATCGGTGCTTTTTTCGAGCCTAAAATGGCTGATCGGTTTGGTGTTGTTGAATCTGAACATATCCTTTTAGCCAGTCTGAAATCTCTAGGACTGGATCATACCGAGATAGATTACGTGGTCCTCTCACACTTACATTTTGATCACGCGGGCGGACTTCTTCCCGCTTGGACCCCCGATCAAAAAAAACCGAACCATTTACTTTTTCCACGCGCTAAATACATTGTTGGCACAGAAGCTTTTGCACGTGCGGAGAATCCGCATCCGCGGGACCGTGCATCTTTTATTCCTGGATTAGTAGAACTGTTAAAGGAGTCTGGTCGTTTGGAATTAATTTCCGAAGGCCAAACATTACTGAATGGATTTATCAGTTTCTTTTTCACCCATGGCCATACACCGGGGCACATGCATACAGTTGTTCATGGTGACAAAAACAAAGTGATCTTTGCCGGCGACTTGGTTCCAGGAAGAGCATGGGTGCACTTGCCCGTAACGATGGGCTACGATCGCTACGCTGAACGAGTTATTGATGAGAAAGCGGCTCTTTATTCTGATATCGCAAGCGATCCTCACTCCTGGCTTTTTTATACTCACGATCACGAAGTTGCATTATCTCTTATTGAAAAAAATGAGCAGGGAAAATTCGTCGCTACGAACGACGTAAAAAAACCTATTCGCTGGCGTATTTAAGCTCTTTGTGTCAAAATTTTCGACACTATGCCCGATCCTAAGCTCACTAACTACCCGATCCCTCTAGTCTTTAACGGAAGGCATATATTGTGCATCTCCTAGTCCACACTGGAGGCACTTATGTTGAAATATATTTATATCGCACTTGCATTCATTTTTATGACTACTGCTATGTCCTGCGGAATATCTAAAACTGGCAATACTTCGAGTGAAATGCGAGCCCAAAAGCCCGTCAATGACCTCGCGAATTTTCGCCAGAGCATCGCTGGAAAATGGCATGGATCGTGTGTTGCATCGACAAGTGCTGAACCTAGTTCAACAATGATCATCATGGAGTTCAAGGCAAATCAAGTTTCGTATGCAAAGCAGACCTTTAATGACTTAAACTGTCAATATCCCCGGAGAATGACTCGATACACGGGGTCGATACGTCCAATCGCATATTCAAAAAACATCTCAGGTCAAGCCTATATCGTCGAGCTGATCTATAATAAATTCTTTCTGAATGAGTTTGAGAGCGAAATCATTGAAGCGAATAATGATATGAATCTCTGTGGATTTTCTGATTGGAGCGTCGGTGCAGAAAAACAACTTACCGGCAACATGACTGACTGTGGAATTGCAGTCCGAGCGGAGAATGCAATGATGAAGTCTAGTTTTACGCCCACCATCTCTGTTGCAAATGGTGTGCTGCGTTATTACGATTTCGATTCAAAAAATAGTTTATCGTTTATCGGTCAACGATAGTTATTCATCGGTCGTTTCTTCAACCTCATCTTCTGGAGTGGCGTCATTTGCAGCTCCAGATTTTTTTGTACAATGGGGATCATCACTATCGCTTTGAAACTGAAGAGGGATCGACGAAGCTGTTGCATAGGCATCTTCAGAAATACGTCCAAGCGCTAGCATGCGATGCAAGAGAGTATCAACAAGTCGGCTATAATTAGGAGTCAAGCCTCCGCGACAGAAGTACTGAAATCGCGGTATCGGTGCAGGCAAGAGTGAGGCTAGATAGATAGCCTGCTTTAGATTGAGTCGATCTGGAGTCACGCCAAAGAACTTTCGAGACGCTCCCCCTAATCCATAGAGGTCCGGCCCAAACTCAACGATATTCAAATATATTTCCAAAATTCTTTGTTTGCCGATTGCTTGCTCTAAATACCAAGCTAAGAAAATTTCTTGGGCCTTGCGGGAGATATTTTTATCGCGAGAGAGAAATAAATTTTTAACAGTCTGCATGGTGATCGTCGAACCACCCACGGCCGCACGACCTTCGTGCGCGTTGCGTTCCAATGCTTGAATAATCGCGCTGGGTTCTATACCGCGGTGCTGCCAAAACCCCGCATCCTCAGATGTTACAAAGGCAGCTGTAACTGCTGACGGTATATCTTTTAAACGAGTGTAGTCAGGTCTTGCAGGATCAACAGGAATACGAATGGTGCGGCCATCGCGCAATGTTCGTTCTAATTCAAATGGACCAGATAAATATTCACTGCTGTAGGACGCGGGAACCTTATCCACCGTACAATCAACTAGAGTCTGCCCCCACCGAAAATCAATATCACCATCACGAATATTAATGAAAGCTTCGAGGGAGAGATCCCCCTTCAGCGAAAAGCCCTGAATGTCAGGGCCAAATCCGGCTGGCATCGCGTTCAATACGTCGTCGCAGCGGGTACGAGCCATAGCGAAATGAAGGTCTCCGGCAAGACTACCGACACCTTGACCAGTAGTTTTCGTCAAATCCAAATCAATTGAAAGTCCGACGGAGCGCTCGTTCGTCCGCTCAGGGGCAAATGCAAGCTTCATGTCCTTTGCAAAGATACGTTTCTCTTTAGTGTCGATCATCATCGAAAATTTACTGCCAACCGAAAACGGACCGATTGGCTCGATACTCAGCGTCTTATGGGTCGCGACAATTCCCGTCACATCAGCGTCTACAGACATCACTATCGGACCATTATTTACGGATGTAGCTCGAACGCTTCCGTGAAATCCTGGCCTTTGAGTCAGTAATTTTGTAAACGGCTTAACTAGAGAGCTTGGTAAATGCTCAGCATCAACATCACAGACGACATCTTTGGCATTTTTCTTCTTTTCACAGGTGGCCATCCACTCGGCCTTATCCATAATTTTCGAACGTTGTCGCAGCATTCCCTGAATATCACCATTCTCAAAGCTCACTAGGCGTCCAACAATCCCAGTTTCCTCGATCCATGGAGCAATCGTGAGCTGATCGACCTCATAAATAAGTCGACGTTGTTCCAATTGCACGGTCGCTTCAATTCCGGAAATAACGGTATGAATATCGTCGCCATCTGCCAGGATAATTTTACCTGTGGCAAGATGGATTTCTGGCGGAATAAATGCAGATTTCGATATTGATACGGCGGAGGATTCTTTATTGCGATGAGACAAAATATTTCGCCACTCAAGGAACCAATTTAACCGACCATCACGAGCTACTTGTTCCTTCACGAACACTCTGCCGACGTCAACGCGCGAAGGCCGGAGGAAACCCTGCGAAAACGGATTGAAGCTTAAGCTTATTTCGATTCTGTCGATAACAACTGGTTGACCAACACCGATCGCAATATCAGTCAGTAAAAGTGAGGCTCTTTGAACTTCACGTTGACCGATTATAATAGGAATAGAAAATTTGGTTGTTATTTTTTGAACGACTGCATCAACTTGCTTGGTTACAAGGTGCTCGACAAATAATTCTGCACTTAGCCCCATCGCAAACAGGATGGCTCCGGCTAAACCCAGTATGAGCCAATCTCTCATCGGAGCTGGCTTAGTTGATCGAGGACTCCCTAGACGTTGTTCCATAATTTTATTTACTGGCTAAAATAACGATTGCTGAGCTGCTCGATATTGAGCATAACTCATAAAAAAATCGACCACGAGAATAGTGACTAATGAAATCACAACGGCCTCTGTGGTTGCTCGACCGACACCCTTTGCACCCCCGCCCGCGTGAAACCCTTTATAGCAACCGACCGAAGAAAAGATCAAACCAAACACCATGGATTTCTGCATTCCCTCCCAAATATGAGACGGCTTCACGATCCATTGAATTTTATCAAAAAAGACGGCGAGATCGACGTCGTAAATTGTAATCCCAATAATAAATGCGCAGAAAACCCCAGACGCTATAAAAATAAGGGTTAATAGCGGCATCATCGCTACGCTTGCCCAAAGACGTGGAGCCACTAAATAATTATAGGGGTTGACCGCCATAACTCGCATGGCGTCGATCTGTTCATTTACGCGCATTGTTGCAATTTCTGCGGCCATGGACGAGCCAGCCCGCGCTGTCACTAGAAACGAACCAATCACTGGTGCTAGCTCTTTCGATAAAGCAAAACCCGCGGCTGCACCGATCATTCCCTCCGCGCCGAAAATTCGAAAAATTTCACCGAACTGAAGACCGAACACTGCGCCGATCATCATCCCTGCTAAAATCGTCACCGCTAAACTTCTGTTACCGACAAATTCACATTGATGCAAAAAAAGCTTTAACGACATCCGAGGGCTAAACGTCCGAACGATCGTCGTGCCGATAAAAGAAATCATCGAACCTAAAAACGTAACAGGCTGAATCAGTACTGCGCTAAGTACTGAAATCAGCCCGAATGTTTCAGAGGGAGCATTCCTACTATCGACACTCATTTTTTGCACCCGTCTTATGGGTCAACATCTGAAGACCAGAATGCAATATCCAGAAATCGACTTGACTATTAGTTGGCTGGTTGCTCAGCAGCTGCATCGCTCGCACCATCTTGAGCGGCAGGTGCTGGTTTCGGTGTCGGGGATTCTGCTTTTTTTGCAGCGCCCTTCTCAGCTTTTTTGGGTTTTACAGCATCGCCGTTACCACTGCTCCAGCGCACAGCTGATTTACTACGACCGATACCTTTTTCAGATAGCGCCTTCATTGCAATGTAACCACCTTGCTCCGTACGTGCCCAATCGCCCTGGATATCTACCAATAGGTGATCGCCTTTATCAAGCTTACTCAAGATACGCGCATTGGCCTCTGGTTTTTCGCGAACCGCAGTGCCACTGGATTTAACATAGAGCACTCGTCGTGTCGCCGATCCACTAACGACCGGCTGTGATGGTGCTGATGGAACGGTTTCAACTTCTGCAGGTAATGCGGGGCTTGCAGAATGTTCGACTTCAGCAGGTGTCGCTGGCGGCACCGCAGCTTCAGTTTCTGCTGTTGGCTCAACAGGCTCTTCTTCGCCATCGAGGTTTTCTTCATTTTTAGAACAGGCATTTAAAAAAGCAGCACACAATACTGCCGCACCAATTTGCCATACGGTACGAGACGAAAAAAGCATCTTGCAACTCCTGTTACGCTGAAATGAAAAATGTCAAAACTTACGTTGAGAAATCAGTAGGACTTCTTGCCCTACTTCAATATCTTAGCAAACAAACCCGCAATCAACGAAATTTCAATGAGTTAAGAACCGTGAAATATGGCCTCCTTAAGCCCACAAAACTTGGTTGAATTGCAAATGTAAATATATTACGCAATATTTACAAGAGCTTAACCACCTTACCTCAAGCTGTTTAAAATCTTACCGAATCACCTGCGAGATGCGTGGATCTCTCCACGCTTGGAGGAACGAGTCATGGCTATGCGTTTGAATCAATTTCGAGAATTGTCGGCATTTGTCATTTTTACTGCGATTTGGGGAGGCCTAGCTGCTTCATGCGGAAGCTCAGATTTCTCCGGCTTAGGTGGGAGCGGCGGTAAAGGTAGCTCCAATGGAACTGGTAAAACAGCTCCCGTAGAGCCGGCAATTTTACCTTCTGTGGCTCTGACGAGTTTAAATTGGTACTGGCAATGCGCAAGCGATCCAGGAACCGCACCCGTTCAAGGTGTGTCCGACGCCGTTATTAAAGATGGAGGCAACCATAGTTTTAGCACCACCAATTTTGCAAAAGATGTTCCGGTGACTATCAGTGGCCGGTTATGCCCACCTTCGAAATATCCGCGCGATATTGTTTTCGTCATCGACGTCTCTGGCTCAATGCAACAAAACGACAAAGAAAAATCCAAGTCTTGTGGAAGGCTTGCCGCGGTCAAAAATATTATTGCTAATGCGGTGACTCAAGGTAAAGATGCGCGTTTCGGTCTTGTGACCTTTAGTGACAATGTTAAGGCCCAATCGAGTGCGATGTTTGCGGACGATGCCAATCTCTTTGCAGATATTGGCGGCACGGCGAATCCCGCCGCTATTCTCTGCGATACAAATGGCAATACTGCTTACGGTGCAGGCTTAAGCGCCGCCGAGAAAATCTTAAAATCAAGCCGTGCCGGTGCGATCAAAGAAATCTATTTTATCAGTGATGGCGAGCCAACAGACCTAGATGCCTCCACGGTAAGTTTAGGAGTTCCAATCGCATCAAGACTGCGCTCACCGGGTGTCAGTATTAGTGGAACGATGACCCCAGTAAAGATTGCAACGGTGAAGCTTGGTAAGGAAGATGGCGCGGTCCTAAAAAACAATATTGCCAGTAGAGATAAGAACGGCAATCCATTCTATGCACTTGCTACGGATGCCTCGCTCCTTGCCGATACTCTTAATAAGTTGGCAGCAAACGATATCGATACTGGAACGGTTAAATACCGCCCTATTGGCGATCCAAACTGGACCGAAATCATCATTAAAGATTTAGTGAAAGATTATAATTTTACGATTCCTGCATTTAATACTAGTGTTGCAAGTGCTCCAAACGGCTTAGAGGTTTCGTTTGAGTATAGCGACTTGCATAATAACATTTACTCGAATCAAGGAACTATCCAATGGCAATCGACTCCCTAATGCAAGTGCGTCATGCGCCACTTTCGCGTGGCCCGCTGTTATACTTGTTTCGCGCTATCATTATGTTGCAAGCACTGATACCAGAAATCGCCACTGCAGACTGTCTAGGTCTGATCAAAGGACCTATCTCTGTGGATGTGGAATCGTGTGGAATGATCAAGCCAGAGGCTTTTGATTTATCGAAACCAAATTTTAAATTTATTAAGGATCTCGATCCAGCGGGCCGTGGCATTGTTTATAGCCAGTACCGAGGTCTCGCCATCAAAGGCGTAATTGTGCGCAGTCAAGCCGTGCGTGAGGGATTTAATCCCATGAAGGGCGCTCTACAAGGAGAAAACCAATTATTATTTATTCCCCCCGGTACCGAACAATGCAGCTCCCTCATTAACAAACGTATCACTGGCATGCTTCAGGAAAAATGCTGTGACGGCAACGGCGATGCTCCTTGCTTACTGGGAACTGGTTTAGCAGTAACAAAAATCCAAGTAACCGGTAACGCGTTATTGAGTGGCGACGGTAAGGCGATCACACCAGGGAAGACTGCCGATAAACATGGTGCCACTTATAAAGAAGCCGAAAAACTTTATGGCCAAAAGAAATTTAAAGAAGCAGTCGCGGGCTATAAAAAGGCAGAATCGGAAAATGACATCGACATCAAAGGTCTATTTAGAATGGGCAACGCTCTCCGGGAATTAGAAGACTGCCCTGCCGCGATAGTTCCGCTCAAGAAAATTTACGACCTTACTCAAAAAGCAAAAGTTTGGGCTGATCAGGAACTAGATAGCCGCCGTGGAATTTTTCTTCTCGCGAGATGTCACGCGAAAATGGGTGAAGCCTCAAGTGCCGTCTTCTATTTAAATGGATTTTTATTGGAACCAAAGAAATACCGTGCCGAGCTTACTCAATCCTTAAAGCACAAGGATTTTGGCTGGATACATACATCGAAAGAATATGTCGACTATCGTAATGAAGCTCAGCAGAAACTAGGAAAAAAGTAAAAATAATCTACTTTGCTTGAGATGCCAGAAATTTCTGCATCGCCTTACCGCGATGCGAGATTTTATTTTTTTCATCTTCACTCAGTTGCGCCATAGTGCAAGAAAAATTTGGAAGATAAAACAGCGGATCATACCCAAAACCTGCGTCCCCCACTAAAGTTTCCGCGATAAGACCATCGCAGCGACCTTCATAGATGGACTCTACGCCCTGCTCATCCTCAAACGCTAAAAGACAGACAAAATGCGCTTGCCGTTTTGCAAGAGGCACACCTCTAAGTTCTTTCAGAAGTCGACGATTATTAGCAGCATGATCGCCCTCCCTGCCGCCATAGCTACTGGACCAAACGCCCGGCGCACCATCCAATGCATCGACCGAAAGGCCACTATCGTCAGCCAGAATACTGGCAGACGTATGTGCACGTAACGCCTTAACTTTAATCCTGGCGTTTTCTATAAATGTTTGACCGGATTCATCCCAGTTTATACCTGGGGCCACTTCCTGGGCTCCTAATACCTGCCAGGCGGAACCCAGAATGGCCCGAAGTTCCTGGAGTTTATGCTTGTTATTGGAAGCCACTACTAGGATTCTAGGTTTCTGCGTCAAAAGAAACTCCCGCTATAAATGATGCAATCAAAGGCTTTAATAATCAGTCCTATTATGGCAGAATACTGCCTCAACGTTTAATGGAGATCCACCTGAATGAACGCCGAAATGATAACTCAAAAAATCACCGCTATGTTCCCTGATGCAAAAGTACGCGCAAGCGATATGACTGGCGGCGGCGATCATTGGCAGGTTTCGGTGGAATCTGCAGAATTTAAAGGCAAGTCTTTGGTTGAACAACACCAATTAGTCTATAAGGCGCTCGGTGATTGGATGAAGAAAGAAATTCACGCGCTAGCTCTTACGACGAAAGCAATCGGTTAAGCGCTTTCCCCATCCCTCGACGCCCCTCAAGCTCACCTTCCATGCGTGATGCGAGCTCGTCCGCCAAAGTTGGCGTTACTAAGTAAATGCCTTGTTCACCCAGATAATGGACCAACGTGAGTTCGACGGCCGCTGGATCCACTCCAAGCTGTGCTATAATAGATTTGAATCGCGGTTTACGCAGTTGCTGAGCGATAAAAATCTCGACGGGAATTTTTTCCATGAACAGATCCCTTTGACTAGCACCCAGCAGCGGGCATCGGGACCATCTTCGGAAGAATCAGTGGGAGCTTTAGACATAAATCTTCTTGATGCTAATCAGCCCGTAGCCATGCGACCAATCAAGCTACGTGACGGCGCAGAAATTCAGACGTGGGTCACACCGGGTGCTGGGGTTCCGCTGCTATTCTTATACGGCTTAGGCTGCAGTATCGCTCACTGGAAGTATCAGCTCCGTCACTGCCAAAACCAGGGCAGACTTACTATTCATATGGATTACCGAGGCCATGGTCACTCGACGCTAGGCGATCCACTCAGACCTCTCACGATCAAGACCTTAAGCCATGATGTCGCAGAGGTCTTAGATAAACTTCAGGTTAAGGAATGTGTCGTTTTGGGTCAATCCATGGGCGGGACCATCGCGATCCAGTTTGCTCATGATCACCCTAATCACGTGGCAGGCCTCATCCTTCAAGGCTCCCCCGGTCGTAATCCCTTTAGTCGCATGCAATTTGGTCCGAAGGGGGCGCAGGCCCTTAAAGTCCTGACCAGCATCAATAAAATTTCGCCTAAATGGACCCGGTTTCTCAATAAGACGGTTGGCAGAGCCCCAAAGCTCGCACGTGAAATTGTGAGACTAAAGGGTTTTAATGCAGCACTCGCTAGAACCGACGATATTGACGAGTATCTTCAGAATTTTTTTGCAACTGACCCAAATATTTTCTATGAACTCGCCGATGATCTCGCTGAGTTCGATATTACAAAACTCGCACACCTTGTGGAATGTCCGGCGCTTATTCTTGCGGGCGCCCGCGACCATGTGATTCCACTCGAAGAATGCCGCTGGCTCGCCAAGAGACTACCGGGTGCTTCGCTTGAGATTATTCCCCACGGTAGCCACTGCCCACACCTGGATGATCCCCCTTATGTGAACCGTAAGATCGACGAGTTTTTAAAGACATTCGACTTATAGATGAATTCGTCCTGCCGCTGATAAATTGGCCTTCTAAATTTGACCACCAATCCACTATCGGCGTCAGCGAGAATCACTGCAAGTCTAGGATTTAATGAGGCGGTAATCATCCGTCTTGGCGTACCAAAGCCGAAATCAAGGGTCTGAAGAGGTAATTTCGAGAGATTACTCACTAGTAGCCCTGGACATCCAATAGTTTCAAAAACCTCGCTACCGTAATTTTGCCGTAAATCCTCAAAACACGCTAATTCAAGCTCAATCGTTTCAGGTGTGATCGAATCAATTGCATCACGAATAACGCAGGCCACCTCGCCGAGACTTAATTTCGCAAACGCCCTGGGGTCAAACACTGCAACGGCATCTTTAAGCGCATTGCCAAAATAATTTTTTGGTAGCTGCAAGTAAATGCGGCGATAATCCACCGGACAACGCACGATAAGTTCGCCGTTAGGACCTAGAGGTGTACTCGTATGAAATCTTCGCAGTAGATCCGCCATAACAATATCATTGTTAGTAATGCGAGGGTTTAACTGCATCGCTTCACGCTTAAGCGGTGTTAACTCTGAGTTTGAATATTGAATCTGTTCGTCGATATAAGAAATCGGCTGCGGTGGTCGTGGCATTACGTAGCCTGTCTCATCAAAAAGTCTTTTGGTGTTGACTTCGCGGTTATAGGCCCCACCCGTCAGCATACTTCGATCTATAAAAAAAGGCACTTCCGAGGTTGAACCTTTTAAAATTAGCTCGGACAAAACACGAAGAGTGTTGAAAAAACTAAAACCGTCACCAAGAAGATGCGAGAAACTGACACCAATAAGCGTACTTTCTGGGGTCAAAGTGACTACAAACTTTAATAACGCCTCATTTTCCGCATTAGTCACTGTGTCTACTAGTTTGTCAGCATCGCTTGCGTCATAATTTTGAACCTCAAATGCACAGGACCGGAAGTCTTGCACTCTGAAGGGAATGGCTTGATCACTAAGTTTCAAGCTAACAGCCCCAGTTGAGTCGACGCATAAGCGTGCCGCCGCAATTGGCAATACAGCAGAGAGAGCAGCAAGTCCCAGTTTAAAAGTTTGCAGATCTATGCTGCCGTCGTATTCAAACGCATACTGAATGGTGTAAAGATTCTTGCGATAAAAATAATAATCTCGAGGCGATATCGGAATTTTCGTCATAACGACAAAATCTCACTCACTTTCATAACTTCAAAAACCTCTGCATAGGCGCCCGTCATAGACATGACACCTCGATAAGCTGCGAGACCCTTGACCGCACCAAGATAGTCAACCGCTTGGGTCTGAGAAACATGCTGACTGAGCGCTAGTAATTTTTTGTCCATAACAGAGGAAATATCTAATGCATACTGAAACTGGTTTAATGGATTCCAAACCTCATAACCAAAAACGTGCTTTATATGATGCGGGACTCCACCCGCTTCCTGGTACCATGGACCTTGAACGGCACTCACCGCTGCCATCGTCAAGCTATGAACGAGCTGGTGATCTGGGAATCGATCCTGAGCTGCATGAGTAAAAACAATCTCCGGTTGAAACCGACGCAGAAGGCCAATGAGTTGAATTTTCAGCTCGCGACTATAGCTCGTAAAACCGTCGGGAACGTCCAAGAAAACAATTTCGTCAGCACCTATAAGGTTTGCCGAAGCAAGCGCTTCTTGCCTACGTGTGGCGGCCAATTCAGTGGATTTTTGCTCTAGACTGCCCGCACCGCCATCAGTCACAATAATATGAATAAGCCTGTAGCCCTGCTGTTTTAAAACGAGCTCTGCCCCACCACAACCTATTTCGATATCATCAGGATGGGCACCAATTGCTACTGCAATTTTCCGAGTATTCGTCATTTTAGGAACACCTCTCGCCAACGACATTTGCAATGATCTTTGACGGTGATTCAGATGATGCAATTGGGTCTGGCAAGACGTCACAGGAATGAAGCGCTAAACGGCGATTAATCTCTGATGTAATCGCAGCGGTATTGGTACCAATTATTTTCGTTGTTCCGGACGTAAAACCATCTGGACGTTCAGAAATATCGCGAAGAATAAGGACCTGCTTACCAAGGTACGCGGCCTCTTCTTGGACCCCGCCAGAATCTGTCAGAACCAAAGAAGACCGGCTCAATAGTGCCAAAAACTCAGGATACTCGAGAGGATTCATAAGGGTCACATTTTTCGCCGAAGAAAAAACATCCCTTGCTGTGCTCTGAACGACTGGATTTGGGTGCACAGGAAATATAAAGGATGTATCTAAGTTGCGATCGGCTGCTGAACGGATCCCATCCATAATTTGGCGAAGACCTGTGGTTCCTTGCTCTCTTCGATGCAGCGTAAAAACAACTGATTTGGATCTTGACTGTGTTTGCATCATCGAATGCGGTGATAACTTTCGTGACAGCTCAATCGCGTCAAAAACCGTACTTCCCGTCACTGTGACGACGCTTGATGAGATTCCCTCTTCCACTAAATTCTTCTGGGCGGAATCTGTTGGTGCAAAGTGATGAGCTGCCATTTTTGAAACACACTGACGATTAAATTCCTCTGGAAAAGGCGAATCCAGGCGAAAGGTCCTAAGTCCTGCTTCCACATGAAATAGTGGGATCGTGTGATAAAATGCCGATAACGCCGTCGCATAGCAGGTAGTGGTATCGCCGTGTGCGAGAATGAGGTCGGGCTTCTCCTTTTTAAATAAGAGTTCCAATTCGACCAGCAGATTCGCAGTGAGCTGCGATAAAGTTTGACCATGTCTCATAACTTGTAGGTCATAGTCGGGCTTCATCCCAAAGGCGTGAAGCGCTTGGCGAGTTAAGGTTTGATGTTGACCGGTGGAGACCAATCGAACCCGCAAACTCGGGTTCAGGCTCAACTCCTCATATACGGGAGCCATTTTGATCGCCTCGGGCCTCGTTCCTACTATGATATGTACGGTTTTCATGGAAAACCTCCTTTCGTGTAGGAAAGAAACTAACACTGAAAATAGTTGACAGAAATCGAATAAAAATTGTTATATGTTAACTTATGGACAGCAATCGACTTCGCTATTTTATTACAGTTACCGAGACGGGGAGTCTGCGCAAGGCCGCAGAAATTCTACGTTTATCTCCCGCGGCACTTTCAAAAGCCATAAAACAGCTTGAGGAAGAGGCTGGTTTTCCACTGATTACGCCCCTCGGACGAGGAATCACTGTGACGGATCAGGGCCAGAACCTCGCCCTGCGCGCTAAGCCTCTGATCGATGGCCTGACTGGTCTTGGCAAGGCAATGCGAGATCACTTTGACGAGAAGGACGATTCCTTGCCCTTACTAAAACTGGGTGCCTTCGAAGTCTTTACAACCCATTTTCTGAGCCCGTTGTTAGAGGCGCTATCGGATCAATATTCCTTGTTACTCCGCGAGTTGATCCCTGGAGAAATGGAAAAAGGTCTTATCGAGCGCCAGATCGATTATGGAATCACATATATTCCGATCCCGACAAGTGGCGTCGAACATTTACAGGTCGCAACGATAGAAATGGGCATCTATGGTGTAAAATCGCTTGTTCATAAGGCATCGGCATTTGAGGAAGTACCGTTTGTGATCCCGATTCAACCTATTGTCGGCTCGCCTAATAAGGTGCAAGGACTTGATGGGTGGCCCGAAGATAAAATATTTAGATTAGTTAGACATCGCGTGACCTTGATGGAGTCAGCTCTTGAGATCACTAGACAAGGCTTAGCAGTCTGCTATTTACCGAACTTTGTTGCACGCCTGCATAACGAAACTGTAAAAGCCAAATATCAACTGGAACCGTTACCCTCACCCAAGGGACTACCCCATCTGCGACAGGGCGTTTTTATTGCTCGAAGAAAATCAGATCTCGAAGGAGAACTTTTTAAGAAACTCGCAAAAGCTTTGCGTGTCGTCTGTAAAATGCCCTAGAAGAACGGAACCTTGGTGTGCCAAAAAAAGAATCCAAAAAAAAGAAATCAGGCCTTTCAGAAACTTTATTTAAACGCGCCACAAAACTCGCCGGAGTTACAGCATCGATCGCTGCTAAAGAAGTCTCCATCTTTCTAAAAAATAGCCGCTCGAAAAGTGAACTCGCGGCACTTCTAGATGATCGGATGGATCAAGCTCAGGAACTCGTCAAGGCGTTAAGCGAACTTAAAGGTGCGGCCATGAAGGCTGGGCAATGGCTCAGTATCGAATTCGGCGATCTTTTACCGCCTGAAATCACCGCGATACTTAGGCAACTTCACGATCAATCCGTTCCGATGGAACATGCTGCGGTTCGGCAAATACTTCGCCGCGAATGGGGACCAGAAAAATTAGCTCAAGTTTCACATATCTCTCGAGACGCCATAGCTTCGGCAAGCATTGGCCAGGTTCATAGCGCAATTTTAAACGAAGAGAAGATCGCCATTAAAATTCAGTTTCCAAACGTTTCGAAAAGTATTAGCTCTGATTTATTTATGCTTAAAAAAATCTGTCAAACTTATTTGCTTGTTTCCGGCAAAGACATCCCTATTGACGACATATTCGAGGAACTAAAAGACGTACTCGCGCGCGAAGTGGATTATAAGTCAGAAGCTAAATTTTTAGATCAATACCGTCAAGGCCTCTTAAGCGATCAGCGCTTTGTTGTGCCTAAGGTCTTTCAGGAATTTAGCACACAATCTGTTTTATGCCTGACGTTCGAAGAAGGTATCACGATCGACCAATGGCTTAGATCAAAGCGCACACAGGAAGAAACGCAGTGGGTCGGTCGTGCATTTATTGAACTTGTGATTAAAGAGTTCTTTGAGCTTGGCCTTGTCCAATCGGACCCGAACTATGGAAATTTTCTAGTTAGACCCAAATTACAGCAGATTGTGTTGCTCGATCTTGGCGCGAGCCGCATCTATGATGCGACGACGACGCGAAAAGTTTTAAAAATTATTAGGATTGCTGAGAAAAAAAATCCCTCGGAGTTGCTCGCGGCCGCATATCAAGAAAAATTACTAGATCCCCGCGAAAGCGAGGACGTTAAAAATCTTCTCGTCGAACTATTAAATACCGTCGTTAGTATCTTCGACCCCTTGTCCCAGCCATTTCACTTTGCGGATCCCGTCTTTATCGCGACGCTTCGTGAACAGTCGCTCGCATTTGCAAGAAAAGCTCAGTACACCGCCCCGGCTAAAGATCTATTGTTATTAAATCGAAAGTTAGGAGGAATTTTCCATCTTTTAAAGGACGCTGACTGCTCGCTAGACCTCTATCAAATATGGTCCGGGCTAGAGGCTAGAATCGATCGGACTGTCTAAAAGCTTGACAGGTGTCTATTTCGACATTTACGGGCATTGCATTTAATCAAAACAAATCAGGATGTTAGAACCTACTCCCATCGGCACAGTACCTGCATTTTCATAGCTCTGTTGATCCGTTGCCACTGGGGCATGGCTCTTCAATGGTTTGGTCTATGGAGGTTTGTACATGCTTTTGCGATCATCTATTGCTGTTGCGCTTATCGGGACGATCTACGGATGTTCTGATGCAAGATTTACCCCCGCGTCTAATTCCGATAAAAACAATCCTAGCAAAGATATTGCACCATCGTCCCCATCACCAAAGTCGTCTAACATTGAAAATAACGATAAGACCGAGGACGACAAGACAAAGCTGCCGTCGATCAACCCTGACGCGGCCACTCTTAGAAACGACCTCATCGATCCTAGTGTCGCCGGATTTTTAGCGGCGCCAACTACAACCACAGTCAACCCTTCGTTCTCGCAAACGGTACGTCGTGAATTAGCAGCTAAAGGTATTACGCCACTTGTTGAATCCGATTTTCGCAAGCACTCTGCAGAAAAGGTTCAGCTCGGTCGGATGTTATTTTATGACCGGATTCTATCAGGAAATATGACCGTGTCCTGCGCGAGCTGCCACGTTGTTTGGCGTGGCACAAGCGACGGGACAAGCCTTATGAACGACGTAGGAGCAAAAGGCCTTTTTGCACGCATCGACCAACCGAAAGTTCAGAACTTACTTCCACGCAATACACCGCCGCTTTTTAACCGCGGGCACAATAGCTTTACGAGATTGTTCTGGGACGGTCGTGTTGAACCACAGGCCGGTATGCCGTCAGGTTTTAGGACGCCTGCAAACGGTGATCTACCCGAAGGCCTAGATAGCGTGGCCGCAGCTCAAGCTCTCTTTCCGCTCACATCTCCAGAAGAGATGCTAGGCACTGTGACTGACAACGGCATTGCGGCAAGGTTCACTGCACCCAAAGATATCTGGAATGCATTGATGCTTCGCATTAAAAACAACACGCAGTATATGCAGATGCTTCGTTCGGCATATCCGGGCCTAAGCGACGATCAATTTGGCATCCAACACATCGGCAACGCTTTGGCTGCGTTCCAAGATCAAAATTTCCGAGCCGATGCTAGCCCGTTCGACCGCTTCCTCAAAGGCGACGACGCGATGATGACTACCACCGCACTCCAAGGCGCACAGATCTTCTACGGACGAGCTCAGTGCTCGACTTGTCATGCAGGTACGCTCCAAAGTGATCAACAGTTCCACTCGATCGCAGTACCGCAGTTTGGTATCGGCAAAGGGCACGGGTCCAGTTTACGGGAAGATTACGGCCGGGGTGGCATCACCAACTTGGCAGCAGACCGCTATAAATTTCGTACGCCATCGCTTCGCAATGTTTTCCTCAGTGGACCCTGGGGCCATGACGGGGCGTTTACTAGTCTTTCAGAATACGTTCGTCACTATGGTGCCCCAGCGCAGAGTATGGTGGCTTGGAACGCGGGCCAGATCATCCTACGTGTCAATCAGTGGCCGCAAGGTTTCTTCACCCCTCATACTGATCTTGCGCTACGTCAGAATATTTTGAATGCAAATGAATTTGCCGGTGTACAGCTTTCAGAGCAAGATATTGCATGGCTTGTGGAGTTTATGGGCACCCTAACCGACCGAAGTTTCTTATCGCGCGATGCGGTACCAAATGCAGTGCCGAGTGGAATGTCGGATTTCCTAGGAATCTATGGGCTTAAGCCTGAATGGTTTAATCTTTTACGGTCACTTAGCTGGTTGTAATCTGTTTGTAGAGATAGCAATAATTTTTTGCTGTAATTTTATTATGAATCCATATAATAGAGCCTGTTCACGCCGATATAGCTCAGTTGGCAGAGCGACGCATTCGTAATGCGTAGGTCCCCAGTTCGACTCTGGGTATCGGCTCCATTTTCGTCATGTTTATGTCAAGTAATTATTAGCCCTTATGCGTTGCACCAACGGCGGAATGACAAACATCACACACATAATTACGATCGCCGCGTAAGTCCCATCTCCCAATATATTATTAAGCCAAATAGTTGAGCCCATAATCAGAAGAAAAAACAGCATATCGCCCAGAATTGCAATCGTCCAGCCCGACAAAAAACCATGTCCATTTGCGAGAGCAGCGGCTCGACCGGTCATTGGATCGACACCAAAGGCAATCGCTATCAACAAAATCGGTCCCGGTTTAGATCCGTAGCGCGCAATGGTACGTTCGGTCGCGGTTCTAAAAATAGCCAACATTTTTCTAATGGATTGAAATCGTCTCGCGGCATATCTAACCGCTATCATAAAAGGCTCAAGAAGGCATGCGAGTATAATATCCGATGTCAGATAAAGTAAACTCATGCTCAGCCAACTCATCCCGCGGCTCTGAGCTAACAAAACTCCTGCAGGAATCCCACCACCAACGGGAACCGCAAAAAGTAAAAACACATCCCAATCACTTTTCAATGAACCCAATGATAGACTCTGCACTTGGATACTCGCTAAATCTAAATAATAACGCAAAACTCTGACAAATCGAACTAAATTGCGTAGCTCTAACCCGCAGTTTAAGTTCTCGCTCGAAATGATCTAAGAAAATTTTCGCCCCTAGGGTGATGAACTTTACCCACTCATTCTCGCCCAGCAATTTTTGCCGAGTGCGCTTACTGACCCATAAAAGAAAGTCAGCATATAATAAGAATACAGCCGTCTCTCTACAAGCGCTGGAGGCAGTAGTGACGAAACCAAGCGATAAAAATATAAATGCCAAAAAAATAGATATCGATAAAGTGGATGCCATCATGGATCTCTGTGGTGAACTCGTTGTGATAAAAAGTCAGTTAGAGCAGCAGAGCGTTATACGCTCGGCCATGACCGATGTGCAGCTCACTGGTATTCTCAATTTACTTGGTAACACCATTCGCGATGTTTATGAACAGACGATGTCCATGCGCATGATCTCTTTAAAGCCAACTATCATGCGCCTTGAACGATCCGTGCAAGAGGTGGCGCACAACCTAAATAAGCAGGTACAGTTCCAAGTGGAGGGCGACGAGCTCGAACTCGATCGTTCGCTGATTGAACAAATTAGTGATCCACTTATGCATTTATGTCGCAACGCGGTTGATCATGGATTTGAGTCAAAAGCAGAGCGAGTTAAACTAAATAAGCCTGCCATCGGTACACTTAGGCTACGTGCTTATAGCGAGGGATCAAACGTTATCATCGAGTTAACCGATGACGGACAAGGAATCAATCGCACCAAGACTCTGGCAAAAGCACGAGAAAAGGGCCTACTATCAAAGGACAGACCCGATCAAGACTACACCGATGAAGATATCAGCAACTTTCTATTTGCCCCCGGATTTACGACGGCTGCGGCAATTACTGAAATAAGCGGTCGAGGCATCGGTCTCGATGTTGTGAGATCGACGGTGCGTTCCATGAAAGGCGACGTGAGTATCAAATCTACGCTTGGAGAAGGTTGTACGTTCAAGATGGTACTCCCACTTTCAACTGCAATCACCGATGGTATTTTAGTACGCGTCGCTAATGAAGAATTTATTTTCCCTCTCGGGATCGTCTCCGAATTTGTCTCACTCACTAGCGCTCCACTCCAGAATCTAAACTCAGGACAAACGGTCATACGCATCCGTGATCAGTATCTTCCGATACTGAAATTAGGCGATCACTTCGGCATCAAGACCGACGTCGCTACCGGCATCGCTCTGATCGTAAAATCGGCAACCGGCATGGTGGCAGTTATCGTTGATGCGGTCATTGGCCAAAGCCAAATCGTAATGAAAAAAGTCGATGAGTGCGTACACAATAATGCATTAATCGCGGGCGCCGCCGTGATGGGAAATGGCCGTGTCGTACTCGTCATCGATCTCTCGTCAACATTTGGCCTGCCGCAAGCAGCTTGAATACCAGGAGCACGTCATGGTAACTATCAATGAAAAAATACTTATTGTTGATGATGAGCCACAAATTAGGGAAATTCTCTCAGAACATCTGACAAGCAGAGGATACAGCTGCATCAATGCCTGTGATGGGCAAGATGGAATTAAAAAACTTCGCGAAAACCAGTACTTTCTCATCATCACCGATTTTAAAATGCCGCTCTTAAACGGTATCGATTTTATAAAAGAAGTCCGTCAAACTCATCCGATGATTCCAGTTGTGATGATGACCGGGTATGGCGAAAAGGACCTAATTTTAAAGGCTTTAAGGACCGGCGTCCTTGACCTTATCGATAAGCCGTTCAATCAGACTGTCATGGATGATTTAGTCGATCGGATTGCAAACGCCCGCCTACTTGAAATCGAAAGAGACCTGAAAGAGTTAGATGAATTACGCCTAGTTTTTGTGGAAGAGTCAAAAAATATTCTACTAGATTTAGACCCTCTGCTATCAGACTTAGAAGAAGATGAAGTCAACATCGACAATTTGAATGTTATTTACCGCAAGGTTCATACGCTTAAAGGTTCAGCCGGATCTCTACCAGGATCTGGCCCTCTCGTGCGGCTTGCTCATTCATTTGAGTCACTACTCACTTGCTTGAAAGAAAACAAGGCGTCTTTAAAAACTGATATGATCACCACCATGCTCGCAGCATTTGAACTTCTCGGTGCATGTGTTCGAGGGATCGATCTCAGAGAAGAGTTACCGGACACGACCCTAGTCCAACAATCACTGGATCAATTCGCGAGTGGAAAGAAATCTGCTTCGCAGGGAATTACCTCTTCGACGTCCGAACCAACCAAAGCTATCACAAACACCAAGATATCAACGGCCACCAAGAAGACCGAGTCGTCGGACGATGGCGTCGCAGTATCGAATGAAAAATTAGAGATACTTAAGGATTTGTCTGGAGAGCTCGTCGCATTCAAGAATTCGTTCGATGTCTTTTTGAAGCAGAATAGTGACGCTCTAGGTACTCATCTCCCAGAACTCATGGAGATGGACCGCATGCTGTTTAAGATTACCGATCAAATACAACATGAAATAAATGACGTCCAACAGGTGGCTTTTGGGCGTACATTCTCGAAATTCCCCCGAGTTGTGAAACAGGTTGCTGGAGAACTTGGCAAACAAATAAAATTAAACATTATTGGTCAATCGATGAATGTCGACCGAACGGTTTCACGAGCCTTAAGTGATGCATTGATTCACGTCGTCAGAAATAGCTGTGATCATGGCGTAGAACGTCCGGATATACGCGTCGCAAACGGCAAAGACCCGACTGGCACCATCACCATCAAAGGTTCACAATCCACCGATATGATCACTGTGGAAGTATCTGACGACGGCAGCGGTATCAATGTCGATCGGGTCCGCAATAAGGCAGTCGACCGAGGCCTAGTTTCTGAGGCCGAATCGAAAGATATGAAAGATGAAGATGTCTATAACCTCCTATTTGAGCCCAATTTTTCCACGGCCGAAAAAATAACTGATATTTCAGGCCGCGGTGTTGGCATGGATGTGGTTCGCACTGTGGCTCGTAAATTTGGCGGAAATACCTGGTTTAGTAGCCAAAAAGGCCAAGGCACAACTTTGACAATTCAATTCCCTATCCCCAAATCTCTGGTGGTTGAATCTTCAGTCGTTGGTCAGAGCGGAGAGTTCTTGATTGCCATTCCACTCAGTAGTATTAGCGAGATTCGACACGTTGAGGAAACAGAGTTAACCTATGTCGCACCTCACTGGACCTTGCAAAATCGCGGCATCACAGTACCTGTCGGTAACTATCAGTTTTTCATTGATGATTCCGCGCTTTCAAAAGAAGAGAAAGCTGTCGCCTCTGCCAAAAAGTCCGGGTTGGTTGCCATTCTTCAACATCGTGGTCGCTCGGTTGGAATGTACCTCGACGCGATTGTCGATCAAATTGAAGCAGTAATTCGGCCTTTTGACGACGTTATCGGGCGTATCAATGGATTTAGGGGTGTTTCGCGATTGCCAAACGACGGAGTTGCATATGTTTTGTCGGCTGAAGACGCCGTTAGAAATATATTAGATGCCTCTCGTGAATCAGCCCGCATTAAAACGGCGTGATTAGAGATAAGGAAAAGATTATGCCATTCAATGAACAAGAATTGACCAACCTTCTACGCACTCAGTTCTTTACTGATAGCGAGGAAATGGTAGCCGACTTGGCACGCGATGCAATTCAATTTGCACAAAAATCAAATGATTCTATCAGAGCCATGCTTCGCATCCTACATAACTTAAAGGGTGCCGCACAGCTTTCGGGATTCCGGGACTTTGCCAAGCGTCTTCACGACTGGGAATCCGCATTTGAACAAGTGAGTGAACATCAGCTCACCGAAGAAGAACAACAAGTGTGTGTAATTTATGTAGCACGCCTGGGAATCCTTATTCCTAAATTTTTTGACGAATTAAAAAGTGGAGCACCGACAACGGAGCGTGACCAATTTGATTGGAATAATGCATTAGAAGAGATTCTGAAAATAATTTCAAAGAAATCAGACAACGCTACAACACCGGCTCAAACCGCAAGTGATGATTGGGGATTATCTGAAATTGTAAAAGCAGATTCTAACCCTGAAATACATCAAGAACCTGCTACTCTTTTACCGTCATCTACCAAAGGCGAGGACAAGGGTTGGGGCTTGTTTGAAGACGAAGAAATCAAACCTTCATCTGTAGCTACATCTTCGACAGCGCATGTGATGACTCCTGTCATCGGTCCACAAAGAAGTGAAAAACAAATTATTTCAACAACGCCAATTCCTGTTACGCCGCTTAAAACGGAAAAGACACGAGAAGTTTACCTATTATGCCGGAATGAAAATGCATCCTTTGCGCTACCAGTAAAGTATGTTCAGGAGATTCTACCAGATCGTCCTCACAAACCTCTACCGATCTCACGAAAAGGAATTAACGGTGTGATCTCATTTCGCGGACGTATTATGGCTATTTTAGCCCTACTCGATAAGGAGCATCCAAGTCCGGTGAGTGGCCGTTGTATTGTCGTCTGTCAAATTGAGCGCAAGCAATTTGGCTTTAGAGTGGATCAAGTTCAATCTGTGATCGACGTCGAAAATGCGAAACTTGAGCCGATCCCCGGCGGCAGCGATGATGGTATTATTCGCAACCTAGCATCTATCGATGGCGACACAGTCTCATTTATTGATCCAAGACTTGCAGTAGGTCTATGACAGCTCATTTTCTCTATCCAGGCCATATCCACGTTTCGACTGACCAAGAAGTCATAAAGACCATTCTTGGCTCCTGCGTGGCCATTGTGCTATGGGATGAAAGAAATAAAATCGGTGGTATGTGCCACTATCTTTTGGCTAAGGCACCTCCGCACGCAGCTAAATCAGGACGATATGGTACATTTGCTATTCAAATGTTGTTGCGCGAACTAGACAAAGTAGGCGCTCACCGCGGCGATTTGATAGCTGAGATCTATGGCGGCGGTTCGGTCGTTGAAGCCCTGGGCAACGGACCTGCGGGAATTGGCGATCACAATATTCAATTCGCCGAAGACATTCTAGCGAAAGAACGGATTATTGTCCGAACCCGCAACACCGGTGGAAGATCAGGTCGACGTATTGCTTTTGACCCACAAACTGGTGTTACTATCTGCGATATCCAGGCAGAAGATGCTGCTATTTCCAGATCGGGTTACAAGATCGACCTTCCAAAGGAGCTTGTCCGCGTCCTCATTGTCGATGACAGTGCTACTCTTCGAACCATCCTCAAGAATGTTTTCGATCGCTCTAAAAAAATCCTCGTCGTCGGCACTGCTACCGATCCCTTCGACGCTCGCGAAAAAATTATTGCGCTTAAGCCGGATGTGATCACCCTAGATATCGAAATGCCCCGGATGAATGGTATCCAATTTCTAGAAAAATTAATGATTCACCAACCGATGCCAGTGGTAGTTGTGTCTTCGCTAAGTTCTCAAGGAGAGGCCGCCACAAAAGCGCTTCAACTAGGTGCCGTCGAATTCGTCCATAAACCCTCGCAATTTGATCCGCTAGTTCTTACCGATCTAGGTGAAATTCTTATCCCCAAAGTAATTGGCGCGGCATCCGCATCCATAAAGTCATTGCGCCCGCCTAGTCCCTCGCAAACTTCAAAACTTCTATCAAAGCCTTCGCCTCAGAAGCGAGTCGATAACAATGTCATTAAAATTATCGGGATCTCTGGAAATGCCGGCTCGCCCACTGCCCTTTCGCAGATTGTACCTATGCTTGCAGCCGACACACCGCCGGTCGTCATCGCCTCGTCTACGATTGCCGGATTCGCTGCGACGTGGATCAGTCAACACCAGAAGCAGTGCTCGGTGCAAATCGAACTTGCTCAAGATGGACAAGTACTTCAACAAGGACGGGTGTACATTGCCCATGGCGATCGTCATATCCAGGTAAAACGCCAGGGTGAAACTTATGTTTTGAGTACGCTAAAAGCCCCGCCGGCACTTGGTCAGAGGCCCTCTGGCGATATTCTGTTCGAATCGATCTTGGACGCTGCAGGCGCAAATACACTAGCGGTCCTCCTATCTGGATTCGGGCGAGATGGTATTGCTGGATTGACAAGTTTAAGAGACACGGGTGCTTGGACTATTTGCCAGGAACCAGGTGATTGCACCTTTAACTTTGCGCCGGCAGCAGCCATTGATCAAGCTGTTGCATGTGCCGTGGTTCCTGCAGCTTCCATTGCAGAAAAGATTTACGAACGCAGAAGCACTGCCGTCACATAAAGATATACTAGGCGACAGATGCGGTCACGACATGCACAAGAGACTTAAGATGTTCCTTCGATAAAGTCTTGGCAATATCAATAAGAATAACGACCTTATCGTCCAATTTACCAAGACCGAGAATAAAGGCTTCAACTTGCTCTTCACCAAGCTTTGGAGTTACTTCAATCTGCGAGGCATTCAACTCTAATACCGCTCTTACCGCGTCAACGATAACACCCATTTGCCCCTGCCCAGAATCGATAACAATAATACAGGTCTCTTTTGAGGCTTCCTTGTGTTCAAAAGCAAATTTCTCTCGAAGATTGATAACCGGAATGACTTTGCCACGCAGGTTCATAACTCCGGCAACAAACTTGGGGGTTTGTGGGATAGCCGTAATTTCGCTGAACCGGTTAATCTCGCGGACCTCGGCGATGGGAACACCGTACAATTGCTCCCGCAACATAAACGTAAGATACTGTCCTGCAAGTTTGCTATTATCATCAACCATAGGCTACCCCTGTTCAGTCGAGCGCTAAAAGTGCTTAGAATCCAGAAATATTACCAATTTTTCCATCGCCATCTTGATCATCACCAAAAGGTATAACTTCTTCGGCATTTCGCTTTGACCTAGGTGTCATACTATTGAGTGGCGATAACCGAGCCGAAGGATTTGGACGTGATGCCACGGAAGTATTCTTATTCTTCAAAAGTTTAATCCCGTTCGGGCGAGTTTTTGCGATCGGTTGAGAGACGCGGGGGCTCTGCTTCGATACAGATTGATTAGAGGCGACAGACGCATCACCTCCATGGATCAGCTGATTGAGTTCCTGAACCAAATTTTGAAGATCTACGGCCTGGGCCATCATGGAATCCGAAGATGCCGCGACTTCTTCAGACGTTGCAGCGTTTCTCTGTGTTGCTTGATCCAGCTCATTCATGGCTTTACTAATTTGTGACAGCCCAGTAGTTTGCTCCTGACTTGCTGCAGCAATCTCATTGGAGATATCTGCAACCTTACGGACCGATACCAGGATCTCTTTCAATACAAGACCGCTTCGATCGGCCTGTTGCGTTCCATTGTCAATCTTGGCGACGTTATCACGAATGAGCCCAGAAATTTCTTTTGCCGCAGTTGCCGAGCGTTGTGCAAGCGTTCGCACGGCTTCCGCAACCACCGCAAAGCCTTTTCCTTGTTCGCCTGCACGAGCAGCTTCGACCGCAGCGTTCAAAGCCAAAAGATTGGTTTGGAATGCAATGTCATCAATGACATTAATAATATCTTCGATCTTACGACTTGACTGAGCTAACTCCGTAATGCTGACAATCAAAGCCCGTACTTCCATCTCACCGGTTTCAGCGGTTTTACTACTACTTTGAGCAAGCGACGCAGCCTGGGAAGCGTTATCGCTGTTGAGCCTTACCATTCCCGTTAATTCTTCCAGGGAAGCAACCGTCTCTTCCAAAGAACTTGCCGCCTGAGTTGTGCCGCTGCTAACTTGCTGACTCGCAGCCGCCAATTCAGAACTTGCGGCCCCCACAGTTTCGCCCGCTGTCGAAATCCCATCCGACAAGCGTTGTAAGAGGCGCGCAAGGGAAGACGCATACCAAAAACCTGCGCCGATACAAAGAATTAGGATTCCACTACCTATGCTGAAGAACAATTTTGTCGCTGCATCCAATTCCGCAAAGTAGTCTGAACTATCAAGCTGTGCTAAAACATTCCAACCAATTGAAGTTATAAATTTTTCACTCTCGACTGGTGACCAACCAGCGGCCTCTAACACGCCAGTCTCGAATTGTATAAATTCACCACTACCTACTTTACCCGTAATGGCGTGTTTCATTGCCTCATCACCCATCTCCGCCAGATTCTTTTTTAGCAGAACTTTATCAAAATCATGACGAATAGCTCGATCACCCTTAAAGCTCGATGGCTCATAAGAGACGATGCTATACCCTTTTTTATTTACCATAATAAAATCTGGCGACGGAATTCCGGCTTCTAAAGCAGTATCAAAACTTTTAACAAATTCCTGCTCGATCCAGATCGAATTCGCAAAATTTGCGAGAACACCGATCGTGTTACCTTTAGTATCTTTGACGATACT
>CAZUYQ010000033.1:11969-13120 GCA_964624705.1 uncultured Polynucleobacter sp. | reverse complement strand
CGTAACGTATCCATCTGTGCCCACTGCGTTTTTAACAATACTATTCACATGTAAATCTTCCAAATAAGTACCAGAAAATCCCTTTGTTGTATCATCAGTGGTCCGTCCCGAAAGAGCGTTTGTAAACCAGGGCTCCTGATCGAAGTGTAAAGATTGAATGGAGGAGAGATTTAATGGTTTACCCTGAGGAGAGTTTGTATTTGAGGCAATTACATTGCCCTTCGTATCAACAAAGAGAATCAAATCGTAGATGCCATATGATTTTACATAGCTATTAAGGACGGTTTGCATCGCCGCAGCGTCCTTAGTATTGAACACATGATTCATACCGAATGCCTGCACGTCCCCGTAACGTTCAAAGAACTGGGCCGCCAAAGCGTAGTCGAGGTTAATTGCGAATGTCTGAAGATTCTTTGTCATCGACTCTCGTTGTTTTCGTTGACCCGCATAAAAAAGTAAGGATGTGGCCACCGCAAAGAGCAGAACCATACCCACACATAAACTAACTAATTTAAATTTTAATCCGCGCACTCTCCACCTCCGCTGACGAAAGGCTTTTAACCTTCGTTCTGATGATCAAAAAGAATTTCAAATTCGTGAGCTGTATTTCGGTTGTTTCCCTGAAACCTTAAACCCGACACTAACTTACCAAATCATTACTGGCAGTTAAGATTTCCTCCCCTTGAACCTGTCGCCATAGCCATAAATTTTGGCCGCAACTCATCACCCAAAAAGCTAACTTTGTCCACGAAGATGCCGAGAAGCATTCTGTAAGACGATATGTCGAAGAATCGAGGCTAATACGTGAGTGAAGCAACAAAACTATTTGACTATGATCATAGTAAATCTGATCACCAAAGACTGTTATCAGATAAGAAGGGCTTTGCACTTCTCGCCACCATTCTTCAGGATCAGTCGGGAATTCACATGCCCCCGACCGAGAAAAATCTTTCATTGATGGCATTACGACTGGGTTCAGTCCTTAAAAAAAACAATTTGAAAGGATACAGCGATCTAGAACTGGCTGTACGCAAAGGCAATAACAAACTTCTCACTGCGATGATCGAAGCGCTCACCACCAACAAGACCGATTTCTTCCGCGAACGCCAGCATATGGATCTGCTCGCTCAGCTACTGCCGGAAATACTGGA
>CAZUYQ010000033.1:11556-11826 GCA_964624705.1 uncultured Polynucleobacter sp. | reverse complement strand
GTTAAAAGAATCGATTCCCAACATAAGCCAATGGAATATAAAATTTTTAGCCACAGATATTGATACCAAAGTACTACAAAAAGCTGCCAATGGCATTTATTCTCAGACGGAAATGGAAGGCTTATCGTCCGTGCAACGGCAGAATTTCTTCAAAACTCTCGATAAAACTGGCGAAAAAAGGTTCGTGGTTCGACCGGAGCTTAAATCCATGATCCGATTCGCTCCATTTAATCTTATGACCAATCCCTTTCCATTTGAACACAAATTCGA
>CAZUYQ010000033.1:6466-11527 GCA_964624705.1 uncultured Polynucleobacter sp. | reverse complement strand
GTTATTTTCTGTCGCAATGTCCTGATTTACTTTGACCGCAAAACAACAGGAGAGGTTGTAGCGCGTTTGGCCGATTCCTTACGTTCAGGAGGATATTTATTTATAGGCCACACCGAAACTGGCGCTACCCGCCCACCAAACCTAACCTCAGTAGCAGTCGCGGCATACCGAAAAACCTAGGGGAATCATTATGGCTCGCATTAAGGTCCTTGTCGTCGATGATAGCGCCGTCGTGCGTTCCTTTGTTCAGCAGGTCGTAAATAGTGATCCAGATATGCAAATAGTTGCGTGGGCTCCCGATCCGTTTGTTGCGCGTCAGAAAATTATCGATCATCAACCCGATGTCATGGTGCTAGATGTCGAGATGCCTCGTATGGATGGCATTTCCTTTCTAGCCAAAGTTATGCAACATAAACCTACTAAGACTCTCATATTTAGTAGTTTGACACTTGCAAACTCTCCCCTTGTTCTCAAAGCATTTGAGGCGGGTGCTGTCGATGTTATGGCAAAACCAGATACCAACGTCAGCACTAGCTTGGCAGCCATTGCAAACGAACTTATAACCCGCATCAAGGCCGTCGCCTCAGCAAAGCTCCCTACCCCGCGTGTCATTGATAGAACAGCTCTGCCTAGATCCGCATCAAAGGCACTTGATAAGACGACCCACCGCCTTATTGCTATCGCCTCCTCAACTGGCGGTACCGAGGCGTTAAAGGATGTCTTGCCGCTTTTTCCTGCTGATATTCCCGGAATTGTGATTGTTCAGCATATGCCGCCAGTTTTTACAAAAGCATTCGCAAGTTCTCTACAGAAGCTCTGCCCCTTCGAAATACGAGAAGCCGTCGATGGTGATAAAGTCATACCTGGGCGCGCGTTGCTTGCACCAGGGAATTTTCATATGGAACTCCAGCGTCGTGGCGGCTACTATCATGTAGTTCTTCATCAACAACCTATGATGCACGGCGTGAGACCTGCTGCCGACTTTCTATTCAAGACAGTTGCTATGCACGCAGGGTCAAATGCGCTAGGCATTATTCTAACTGGAATGGGTAAAGACGGCGCCGAGGGATTAAAGGCAATGCGGGACGCTGGTGCATGGACCATCGCCCAAAACGAGCAAACCTGTGTTGTCTATGGCATGCCTAAAGTTGCAATTGAGTTAGGTGCTGTATGTGAAGTTCTTCCGCTTGAATCCATTGCGGCTGCCGCTTTAAAGAAATTAGAAAGCACTTAGCGTTCGCGACGTATAGGTCTTACCTCGCTTATACATACTGTGTTATCATCAATGCACATTATTTTCGCGAGATAAGGATTTATATATGCCTCACTTAAAAACTTTTATTTTTGGTTTAATCATCCTGAACTCGAATACTTCCTGCAAAGATCGCCTCAGCACCGAAGCCATAGTGAAATCTAGTGAACCGTCTGCTGTCGACGCAACGGCGGCGACTTGCTCCGGAACAAAGAACGACAGCGATAAATCTGCACCATCCCTAACTTTACTTCAGCTCCCGCCTAAAGTGGGCGATAAAATCACCTATAAAAACCGAGAAGGGATCGAGCTTTTTTTCACAGTTTTAGAAGTAAAGACTTATCGATGCCCATTTTGTTATTCGCTCAGCGGCTGTGTCAGCGATGTCATCTCTTCAAACGAAGAATGTAAAGAGGACTTGCCTAGTTATGCTGTTATCAATACAAAAGGTTCAGTTATCGATACCGAAGGTCGCAAGATGAAATCCACATCGTTTCAGTTTAAAAACGCAAACACCAGCACACAGAATACAAATTCAGAAGTCATGGACAAATGCAATTAATTTCGCTTATTGGAATGAACATATGAAAATTTTAAAAATCAGCATTCTTATTCTTACTTCAACTGCGTCGGTCATCGGATACTCGAATACCATCTATGACGCCCTCCTAAAAGGTGGACGAGTGATCGATCCACTGCATAAGATCGACGCCCTCCTCGATGTTGCCATCAAAGACGGGAAAATTGCTGCCGTCCAAAAAAATATTGACGCAAAAACCGCGACCAAAACCATTTCGGTCAATGGTCTTTTCGTAACACCAGGTCTGATTGATATGCACGCTCATGTCTTTCATGGCACCGAAGCCAATCCTTCATTGCGCAATAGTTATCAAGCTGTCGATCCTGATGCCTTTTCCTTCCGCACCGGGGTGACAACTATGGTAGATGCCGGAAGCTCCGGCTGGCGTCACTTTGCGACCTTTAAATCACAAACTATTGATCATTCAAAAACCAGAGTCCTCGCCTTTGTAAATATTTTTGGCGATGGCATGCGTGGTGAAGAGATAGAGCAAGATATGAGTGATATGTCTGTCGATAAAACGGCGACGGTCGCCGCCAACTTCCCCGAAGTCGTTGTTGGTATCAAACTGGCACATTTTGCGGGTGAAAGTTGGGAACCAGCATTACGAGCCGTTGATGCAGCAAAACGAAACAATTTGCCCGTGATGGTGGACTTCGGACATCATTTTCCTGAACTATCATTGGAGAAACTCTTCCACGAAATTTTGCGTCCAGGCGATATTTTCACCCATATGTATGGTGATACCAAAGGCCGTACGCCCCTCGTTGATGAGAAAGGCCAGTTACGTGAATTTGTGCGACGTGCCCGTAAGAGAGGTATTCTCTTTGACGTTGGTCACGGCGGCGGAAGTTTTGTCTTCTCACAGGCGGTTCCTGCGACGAAACAAGGATTTTTTCCGGATTCCATTAGCACCGATCTACATGCCGGTAGCATGAACGCAGCTATGAAAGACATGCCAAACCTTATGTCAAAGATCATGAGCCTGGGCGCGACCTTGCCGCAAGTCATCGCTATGGCGACAAGTCGTCCCGCTGAAATCATTCGCCGACCGCAGTATGGTCAAATTGGCGTTGGCGCAGTCGCTGACATCGCGGTTTTTAAAGTCAGAAAAGAACCCGTTGGTTTCTACGATATCGCAGGCACAACACAGCGGGGGGCTCAGATGCTAGAATGCGAGATGACTTTTATGAATGGTAAAGTCATGTGGGACCGCAATGCTCGCAGCTTTGGCCTTGAGTTTCGTTAAGCCTTTCAGTGAACATCAGAACCGAAGCACAACCAATTGAAAAGTTTGGCACCAGAGGTTGACGATTTAAACGTCGCATCACTCGGAGGCATCGAACCCTTATTCAGATATTGCACCATCGAGGAGCGATAGGTTTTAACTTTCGCGACTGAGTCGAAGGCCACATGGGAGCTGCCGTTGTGACACGATGCGCATTCTGCATTGATAACAGTAATAGCGTCCCTAAAAGTCCAGGTACTTGTTCCGGTCGTCCCGCAAATGGAGTCGAGGCTAGTAACCTTTGAATCAAGCCATGTTTTGAACGCCAACTTTTCTTCAGTTGTTAAAGGCGTCGCAAATTTTGGTGGCATCGGATTGACTGCATCATTAAAAACACGGCTTTGCACTAAGGCGGATTTAGCGGAGTCCGCAAAAAAGCCTTCCGAATTGATATTGTCGATCGTACTTGGTGTATTCCCTGGTACAAATTTGCTTCTCTGCGCCGCAGGTGTATGACAGTTTACACATTTCTCTTTAATAACATTCTGAATACCGTTGGACCAACTTGGATTGCTCACATCAACCGGCACCGCCGGTGTGGATCTATCACCATAATCATAGGCCTTACTACAGGTCACCAACGTTAAAGCGACGAGGACCAAGCTGACATAGCGCAAAAAACACAGCCAAAGATATGCATTTAAACTCATAGGGCGACCTTCCATCCCGCAAGCAAGCGGGTCATTGTTAATCGGTCAGGAACATATAATTGTCCTAATCCAACTTGGCATCCGTTTGCAAATTCATATCCGGCCGCAATCTGTTCAGAAACCGGTGAACCACCATCATTCATCGTGTCTGTTAGGCTAAGCCGTGTGGAGTCGGCAGGAATATAAAACTCGCTCTCTGCCGTTCGTCTTAAAAATATTAGAGATGTCCACGTTTGCCATTTGGGAATTCGCAACGATATTGCCCCGTACACAATTTGGGTTGATACTTTGAATTCGTCATTCGCGTCGCTCGCCGTGATTGCGCCTGATAGTTTTGCTGCGGTTTTTTGCAGACCTAATTCGAAGCCTGGCTCCAGCTCTCCTAAAGTAAAACGATTGATCCAACTTGCGCCAAGTTTCCACTGACTCATCGACGCATTAAGCCCAACTAATTTTTCAGTACCGCTAGGCAGGTAACCTGCCCAGGCACGCAAACCAGTCGACCAGGATGGCTGTGGTTGGCGAATAAAATCCGCTTGAACGGTGGGCACCATATGAACCGGAGACGACGGAACTGATTCTGATTTTGCACCAATCGTTGGATTGGTCTTTGGTAGAATCGAGAGACTCGTTTTGAATAAAACATGCGACGATCCAGATAATATCTCGGCAAACGGCACATCATCAAGCATGGAGGCACTTACATTCTGTAAACGCTCTGCCTGTTGCTCCCAGGTTTCAGCGTAAAGCGCAGAACCGATAAACCAAGATATTAGAACGATGCGACTTTCCATCATCGACAACTCCTTGAAATTCACTCTTCTCCAAAGCCCCATACCAATACCTCGAATTCTTAGGAGGCACCAGTTCTCAAACCATTTACCACCGAAGCAAGGTTCTTTTACCTAATAATATTCACCCAATTAGTTTTAACTAACTAATATTGTTAGCTTAGGCCGATCTTCGCTTAAGCTTCTCAGGACCGCGACGATACCTTTGGAAAGACCTCCTTGGAGTAAAGCCATGAAAATTAGCTATATAGCATCGACCGTCATCCTATTATCTGCCATTTCATGCGGATCTAAGAAAGATTCTAACGTCGACGAAAACTCCAGCGATCTTCTACCAACCGCCACTGCCACCCCCACACCCTCGCAACCAACACCGCCAGCAACTTCTGCCTCGACGCCAGCTCCGGTAGCGTCGATATGGGTTGCTTCAAATACGATACGAGCACTTGCTGGTTACGATATGAACGGGAAATTTGTGAGCTTCATCGATCTTTCGAATT
>CAZUYQ010000033.1:5177-6456 GCA_964624705.1 uncultured Polynucleobacter sp. | reverse complement strand
GGATCTATCACTTCGATGACTTTTCTTACTAAAGACACCATTCTCGTAACAGCGGATCCAGGAGCTTCGGGAGAGAAAATTATTCGTATCGATCTTAACGACAATAACGCCGCTTCAATCAATGCGAATTGGTTTCAGGACACCACGAATTTTAACGCCATCACCATGACGAAGATTATAAAGTGGTCTAACTCAAAACTTATTGCAGTAAAGACCAATGCGATGATCGAAGGCCTCTCCTATAGCATGAACAACAACGCGGTGAGTCGGATTGGCTCGCCGTGGATTAATTCTGGATTAACTACCGGAGTCAATAATTGTCTTCTTACCACCGCTCAATATGCGATTCCTGTCAGTTATAACAATGTCGCTAAGCTAGTCGGATTTTCAAGCGGGCCGAATACTAGGATGAATATCTACGGTGGCATCGATGCCTCACCAACATGCGATGCAAGCGTTAATTTTGTTGCCGGTGTTGTCACCGCCAACCATATCCCGGTCGGTGCCGTCCAAATGCCAAATGGTAAAATTTACGTGCGATACCAGTTCACAACGAACCCCGTCATCATCAGATATGATTTTGATGGTGCGACTATCAACAATCCCTCAACATTTTTCAATGACAGCGGGTTCCTCAACACGAGCACTGCGGACCGTGATCTCGTTGCATTAGATGCCAATAATATGTTGTTCGCAAACTGGCAGGCCAACGCCATCATTCGCGTCAATATTACTACGGCAGCTGCAGATTTTTTTATTAGGGATATGTTTACGGCAGGCGTGAACGCTATAGCTGTCCGACCAGCTCAGTGAGTGTCTGTAAGTTTATACCAAAGATCTTGCATGTCTTCTGGCAGAGGCGATTCAATACGCTCATCCGACTTCGTTTCTGGGTGATTAAACGTCAGAGCTGCCGCGTGTAGGCAGCACCGATGAAAGCCGGTTTCGCGAATTCCGAACTCGGTAGTAGCGTTATGTTTCCAGTAATCTAAGAAAACTTCTTCGTTTGGATGAAAAAGTTTATCGCCAATAATCCAGTGGCCCGAGAAGGCTGAGTGGATGCGAATCTGATTTGTGCGTCCGGTTCTAGGAAATGCCCTAATTAAAGAGTGACCCACAGCAGTTCTTTCACACATGAAACCAGTCTCTGCCGACAGGCCTCCAGGAACAACCCACTTCTTAATACGGATCCGACTCGATTCCAGGTCGCCGATAGGACCGTCGACCGTCCACTGCTCTCGTTCTGGAACACCATTGGCAATTAAAAGATACTCTTTGG
>CAZUYQ010000033.1:3206-5167 GCA_964624705.1 uncultured Polynucleobacter sp. | reverse complement strand
TTGGCAATCCGCTTAGTCTCGAAATCATCGGCAAGTTTTTGTCGTGCCGCATGCGTCGCGCCACACAGCACTAAGCCACTAGTTTCTCTATCTAATCGATGGACCGCCGCCCATTCTTTTCCGACCTGCTCTTGAACTAACCGGGCGAACGTATTCTTACGATAAGCCCCGTTTTCATGCATCGGCAAATTTCCCGGCTTAAAAATGGCCATCACTGGACCCTGCTGCCAGAGGACACGAATGCCACGGTCGACATCGGGCTCGACCTCTTCGGGATGATAAAAGTGAATAAGATCACCGGCACGGATGCGGTAGCTCGCTCTTGTAATTTTGCGATTGATTAAAACCTCGCCTAAATCCATGCGTTTTTGCCATCTTGCGCGCGTCAGAAAAGGATATTGCTTTGCTAAGTAGTAGTCTAAGCGTTGGCCTACATGCATTTCAAGCACGGCACTACCCAAGCTTCTAAATTCTGCGGAAAATGTTTCGTCAGTCATCTGCATAAGTTACCCCATATAGCGGTCTTTGCACCTATCAGGCAAGCAAGATAAGATAGAAGTGTTCAGTTTTTATGAGTCAACAGGAAAAATACAAAATTATGCCAGACAATTCCTCCTCAAAAGCGATTATCTATACGGCAAGCTCATCCCTAAAAGGCGTCATGCGTGATGCATTGCGTCAGGTCCAGGTCACTGACACCCTTGCCCTAGAGAAGCCTAATGATGTGTGTAAAGAACTACGAGAAAACGCACATTCTTGGCTTCTCGTTGATTTTGCGGCGACACCGGAAAATTTCAATAAAGTTCTTCAGGCAGCTCAGGGTCCTTCAGCGGTCGAAACAAGACCAATCTATGTCCTTGGCTCTGAAGTAAATTCGAATATTCTTGTTTCATCCATCGAGTACAACGTCGGAAAGATTCGTTTAGGCACCTTCACACCTACCGAAATTAATAAAGATGTTATGGAACTAGCAAAGTCTTACTTGAATGAAGCGCCTATTCGAACTGCTATGGGCAGTGTTCATCGATGTATTCAGGAGAAAGATACCAAGGGTGCGGGTGAGGTCTTACGGAAACTCGCTGACGCCCATGCAGAAGATCCGAGGGTAATCTGTGAGTATATTGACTTTCTGATTCAAACGGATTGCATAGAAGATGCCACAAATTTGATCGAAAAAGTCGAGATAACGGATCCTGATCATCTACGATTGAAACATCTGAAGGCGCGTTGCCTTATGAAGCTTAAGCAGTATGACGATGCGATTGCCATACTTAAATCCGCAGAGAAAACGAATCCGTGGAATGCCGGAAGACTTATGGAATTTGGCAGCGCTCTGCTTGCAACATCGCGCTACAAAGAGGCTGGTGATAAGTTTGAACAGGTTTTAACAGTCGACCCGACTAACGCCAAAGCGAATTCTGGCAAGGCGCAGGCCATGCTATTGTCTGGAAACATTGACGAGGGACTTCAACATATTCGAAACCTCGGCTCACCGAAGCAAATTGCTTCGACTCTCAATGCGACCGCAGTCATGGCATCTCGAACAGGTCGAAGAGAAGATGCAAGACAACTGTATACAAAAGGAATCCAGTTGTTAGAAGAAGACATCCACTCAGCGTCCCGCTTGTGGTTTAATTTAGGAATTCTTGAGTTCAGAGACAAGAAGCTACCGCGAGCGCTTACCTGCTTTGAAACAGCCTTCCAGAAAGACCCTAAGTTTAAAGACGCCAAATATAATATTAAGATTCTCCGCAAAATGATCGAGTCTCACACAGAAAATAATATCGGTGATGAATTGGCAGGAGCGGAAGTCACACTTCAGCATAAATTACTTGATACCTAATCATGAGGCGAAAAAATAGCTGGTCATTTTATGACTGGAGCCGGATGACTCTCATGTCTTAAATTCGCCGACAGAGCGGCACTACGGAAAAATGAATCTGTACAACTTGATCGGTGTT
>CAZUYQ010000033.1:0-3196 GCA_964624705.1 uncultured Polynucleobacter sp. | reverse complement strand
TGGCAGGAGCGGAAGTCACACTTCAGCATAAATTACTTGATACCTAATCATGAGTCGACGCGGATACGCAAAGTGTCAAAATATTCATCAGCAGAGTCATAGTAACACCTTAATATTACTTAAATATTTATCAGGCATAGCCATTGCACTATCCATAAAGCGCAAAGGGCCAGGGCTCTTTGCATCACAACTGCAAAGGAAATGATTGATGAAGACTCTTGCTGCTGGATTAATGACTTGTGCGCTTATTCAGATGGTTAGCTGTAGTAAAGTCGACGATTCAAAAGAGGGTGGCCGCGCGGCACCCAATGCACCCAGCGCAGATTCCCTAGTTCCTGGATTTAAGAACACCGCAAAATCCGGAAGCGAAGTGGGCGACAAACTAAAGTCGTTTGCGAGCGAAGCAAAAAAAACAAATTTTGTTAGCGGTTCAAGTAGCTCAACACTAAGCCTTGCAGATACATCCGTATCCAGTTTTCTGAATAGTAAGGCGTTGTCAACGGCCCAAGGTCTAACCCTTTCCGACTCGGATCCTTCCGATTCCAATGTTCTTGATGCCCTGATGGACATCGAAATGAATGACGATTGTGGAGCAGCGGTAAAAAAATTATCGACTCTCTACGACAAAAAATATTCTGAAATTCGCGACAACGCGGCCATGGCAATCGAATATGACGGCAAGCTTCCAAGTGGAGTTGCAAAAGGTCCGGCTACAGACCAGTACGCGGCATCGTATATTTTAACTGGCAAGGATGATAACGGACGCCCAGCAGCGGGTGGGATAGGCTTCGGTTCCAACGCAGAGAAAGCAGTAGTCGGATTGTCGCTCGACATGCAGATGGAGGATCCCTCAGACGAGAAGACGATTACAAGTGTGCATATGGAAACGATTCATGTCGTGACCATCGGTACAAAAACCATCGAAGAATCGATGAATTTAAGCACAAATAGTGGCCTGACCATGAAGGAATCTATTATAACCGTTGGCGGTGATCGCCCCTCCGTTACCATTAAACAAGAAGTTTCAAAAGGTGCTGAAACAGCATTAGGAAACATTACCGTGTCAAAACTTTCCGATAAGCTTATCGAAATTCAAGGAAGCCAAACGATCAAAGGTTCCGAAACCAAAAAAAGTCTTAAACTATCAATCGATTCTAATGGCAGTTGCATAAGTTCAAAGAAGTGATTTTAGAGGCTAGTTAGTATTCCACAAATGACCAGCTATGCGAAAAAATAGCTGGTCATTTTATGACTGAAGCCGGATGACTCTCGCGTCTTAAATTCGTCCACAGAGTGGTACTACGGAAAAATGAATCTGTACAACTTGATCAGTGTTCTTTGTACCCATCAAGTCATGATTGAGGCTTACTAAAAAATCCCTAACTCGCCAGTCACGATAACTCCGGCTTCGTAAATTTTAAGTTTTACTGCTGCGGCGACACCTGCCGCAGCAGCTCCCTCCACAACGATTTGCTACCCAAAAGAATAAAGGCTGCATCACAATCCGGCACTAGTTCGAATTGACGCATAATTTTGCACCTAAGGAGCAGTTACATCGAGTTCGTATTTGGTGCGGATTCTTTTACGCCAGATTTGTATGATTATGCGGCAAAGTTTAAGATAAGCTATGAAATATGCCGTATCCGTCATATATGACGAGTACGAAGATTTATTATGGTGGAGAAGCATCGAAATGGTCGGCCCAGGAATAAAAATAATCGCCAGCAACAAGCGTGCTTATCATGAATACTCCATTACGGACACCTATGAGGCGGGTATTGCACTCACGGGAACCGAAGTTAAAAGTCTTCGCGCGGGCAAATGCAACTTATCCGACGGTTGGATCGATATTGATGAGTGGATAGTCACCCTAAAGGAAGTCCATATCTCCCCCTACTCTCACGGCAATATTATGAACCACGCCGAGAAGCGCAATCGCCAGCTTCTTCTGAACAAAAAAGAAATTGCAAAAATAAGCCGCGCTATCGGTGCCGAAGGAATGACCTGTGTCCCGACGAAAATCTATTTTCTTGGTCAACGCGTCAAAGTAGAAATTGCTCTCGCAAAAGGTAAAAAACTTCACGATAAACGCGCGACTGCAAAAGCCAAAGAAGCCGACCGCGCCATGGAACGCGTGTTCCGCAAATAGATTTATTTTGGCAATTGACTTTCATCAATTTGCTTTAAAATCCGCACTAATTCTGCCGCCGGCGGAGTGTTAGAGTACTGGCCGTCTGCTGCAAGATCAGGATATTTTGGAAACAGAATGAGTCCATCGGTCGAGGCTTTGATTTCTTGACCATCAAACAAGCCCAGCCTCTGATCTTTTTTTACAGGCATGAAATTACTCCAACCCGCATCCAAAACGGGAGCACCCGTATTTGGATACGGTACAATCTCGCCCCAGGTATAAACTGGAGCGCGGACCGCGACGGTCCGCTGCATTGGCATGCCTCCACTCAATTTTGTGCTCACATACGAAATACCTTGCAAGGCAATCTGCAAACCCAGACGAATCTGCCTGTCATCAAAACTTTTCTGGCCAAGTTCAATCGTCACCCCTGCCCCACCGTGCTTGTTCACATATTCATCACTGCATTGTCCATCTGCAGAGAAGCCTTTTCCCCAATGAGTAATCAAAGGAACGTCGGGACCGATAGCGCGCGCGAAAGCAAACCCATCGGGAGTGTACGGAAAAATCCAGAATGGCGAAGGTGACGGTAACTTCACCTGATGAAAATCAATGAAGTAGCGAGAGTGACATAGGAGAAGTTCGAGCTCATCTGCTCTCTTTTCTTCCCGCAGCATCGCAGCCTCCCGCCCAAAACTACGGCGATTCCTAGTGAAATATTTAACGACATGCCGTCATGCACCAGCAGCTCTAAGAGGCTACAGAGAACTCCAAGACCTCCAACCTCGACGCCATGAATCAGACCAATTAAGCTCAGCGCTATAGGTTTCTCATGACTGCCGTTCCAGACCCCGCCCTGTTTAGGGCGAATCACAAAGGCTCTGGGCGCGACTGTCTCGACCTTAAACTTGTGACTAGCAAGGGTGATAAGGTGATCGAAATGTTCTAACATCGCCTGGACTTGCATAGTTGCCTCCAACTGAAGATCTGCTCAATCAGCAATCCTTCGTGATTTTTTTTTGATTTAATGGCACAATATCCTGACTAGATCAGCGTGACAAGATT
>CAZUYQ010000032.1:22637-42867 GCA_964624705.1 uncultured Polynucleobacter sp. | reverse complement strand
GCAGAAGCTATTGTCGCTGCTTTCAGATTTGGGGATTTAGAACGTCGCCCTTTACTCACTTTGGGCAGAACCCGACATAAATGCTTCAATTTCATCACGGCGACCCAAGGTGTCGTTGTATCCCAATTCCACTAGAGCAGAGCAATAGGATTCTTCAAAGAGAAGATAACTTGCAAGATCAGCGGTATCACTCATAGGTCCAAGCCCATTCAGAAGAAATCGTAGTGTCTTAGGCATCGAGTCGATGTGTATCATTGCAAGCTCTGCGAGATCTAGCGAAGGTCGCAGTAACAGATACTCAACATGTCGAAGTGGAAAATCTTGCGCCACAGATTCCGATAGCGCTTTTACAGTCTGATTTATCCGATCCATGCGTTCGATATCTGCCTCGATATTGTCAAGCATGACCGCATTGACCAGCAAACTTAATACTTTGCCCACCGAAGGTTCCGCCTCCGTAACCGGTAGTATCTTCGGTTCAAATTCAAATTGCGAAAACATAGGGTCTTTTCGTACACCGACAACAATTAATTTTTTTACCCCAAAATGAAGGGCCGGACTTATAGGGGCCATATTGCGCAGGCAGCCGTCTGCATAATAACGGTCAGCGATAGGGATAGGTGGAAAGAAGAGTGGCATTGCGGATGATGCCAAAATATGATTCACCGCTAGATCTTGTTCAATCCCGATGCGACGATACTTTTTCCAATTTGGTAATCGTTTGTGAGTTGTAAAGAATGTCAGATTGTTTGGAGTAGAGATTTCGGTGCATGAAACGGCAAGTGCTTGGAACAATCCGCTTGCGACGTTCTTTTTTATCTTCTGAAAATCGATATTGTTCTTAATGGGTTCATGCAGCGGCGCGGTATCAAGAAGTGCGAGGGGGTGAGTACCAAAAAAAGCTCCCGCACTGATGATGTCCTTAGTCCACTTTAATCCGATGCTGCTAATCGAACGCATGTCTGTACGAAAGACATGCTCTGTTCGTAATTTGCGCCAGAATGAAGCGAGCCCCGTTGACGCTTCCCAAAGTGACTGGTCGTTACTGGCGACGTAGGCCATGTTGATGGCCCCGGCGCTCACACCTGTCATAACCTGGAATGGATGGTTGATTCCTAAATCCTTAGAAATTTTCCCCAATGCCATAAGGACACCGCTTTGATAGGCGCCGCGAGCAGCTCCGCCAGAAAGGATAATTCCAGTTAAAGGTTCTTTCTCTGAGATTGAATGGGTCATGGAATGAAGTCCTAGGGCTGTGAATTCATCAGGATGCAATAATGAACGAGCGCATATCTGCAGATTTTTTCATATGAGTTTTCCTGAGATCTATTTTTCTTTCAGGAAAGTATCTAAGCAGAAATCGTGCCATACGTAGGGGAATCGGAAAGATTATGAAAAATATAAATGAGGCAAACAGAAAGGCCAGCGGCAAAAAGACACCAGACCGAATAAAAAGCATACCAAAAGGCGAGCTGACTTACGACTGCTGAAGCCCCAATGAGCACGCCAAAAAGTTTCATCCTAGCGCCCTTTCCTGCGATTAATAGAGGTGCTGATACACTGATTAGGTAGCTTATTTGCCAAACGAAACTTGGAATCCGACTAAAAAGTGGCAGTGTACTGAAATCATACGCAATCGAATGAAAGTGAACGCTTGTCAAGAGCCAGTCATTGGAGTGTATGAGCAATGGAATATACAGGAGTAGCCCACAACATAATCCCGTTCCCGCGGTAACCTGAAAGGCGCGCCTTATAGTTCTTCTATTCTCGATGAGAGATGCGCTAAATGGGATCCAAAATGGCCAGAATACCAAAGCAAAGGCGAGAAATACTAACGAAGCCGTTCTTGCGAGGGTATGATCATTAGAATGCAATCCGATCCAAACAACACCTTCCGAAATCTGCTGGATACCAAAGACGATGGGGATAACTGCCAAAGCAAGATAAGAGGGATCTTTCATCCATGCCTGACGAGTGCAGTAAACGCCCGCCGGCAGCAGTGCGGCACCCATAGCCAGGCTAACTTCTGCAGAAAAGCACATGCTAGATGATTCCCTTCAGGGATAAAGATCAAAGATTGAAACCTTATCATATTGTCTGTCAACATTGAAGCTATGGTAAAATCTCATAAATCGCCATGCACCTATGATAATCTGGATCATGGGAAGGAATGTGAAAGAGCTTCATGAATAATTTTTACTTGATGCGTTTTGTCTCACTAATTTGTACTTGTTTAAACTGTATTATTTTATCCGGCTGTATCGTGACCCATATCGATGAAGAATTTCAAGATCCAACGTTTTCTTGGGATACATTAAAACGGGATCAAATTTTAATGATGCCGCTCCAGGATCTACGAGAGCGTCTTTCGGTCGATCCTGCGCAGGAGGCCTATTTCGCATTCTTCTCTGAAGCTGAGCGTAGGGAGTATCCAGAGAAATTTAAGCAGGTCTTTTTTAAGAACCGAAAAGATATTCGGGTGTTTGGTGCAGGTGGCGCCTACGAAGCCTTACAGTCCACGCCAAACCTCAATGAAAAATCGAAGCAGATCTTGGCGAAGACGCCGCTCTCGGAGCAATCGCTTGCTGAGATGAAAAATGGCACGCAGGATATCCGTTTTTTTATGGCATTTGCTGTGACAAAAGAGGAACTTTCGAAAAAGTTTACTTATGAGGAAGCTGCAAAGAAACGTTATGCCAGTAAAATTTATACTGCGAAACGTGATCTTACGGTAACCATGGCAATTTGGGACGCTAAAGAAAATAAAACAGTTTGGGTCGCGACCAAAAAGATCACGCCTCAGAACACTAAAATATTTAGAGTTCCAAGACGGACAAAACCTGATGACGATGCTGACACGGCCCCTGTTACGTTCGATGCGTATGATAGTCCGTATAATGGCTGGACCTTCGATTCTGAGATCGCCATGCACCCTGAGCGATTTCCAAGCTATCCTGGTCGAGAACCTGATTTTTCAAACAGCTTCAAGGACTTTTCTTTAGCGCTGCCTCTTCATCCTTCGGAGGAAAAGTACATCGAGTATGAATCGTTCACCTATCACAGGCCTGAAGCTACGTTGCGGGCGAGCAGGTTCGGACAAGGAGGTCAGAGGCATTTTGAACTTGGATCTTCTTCGATTATCCATAACCGGTATCGAATTGGTCCTTACATTGGAATACCTCTGAACGCAGCAAAAACCTCATTTCAAAATATGGACTATGAAGTGTCGATGTTTTTAATCGGCTTAACGTTAGACGCCGAATTTGAGTGGACTAAGACCAAGCGGTTACTCATTGGTTCTAATATTGCGACTGGTGTTCTTTCTGCGAGCCAGGATCAGAGTCGAGATACAACTCATTCAAACTCTAGTAATCAAGAGGATAACACTATCAGCGACCGAGTCGGCATTTACACCCCGCATGTCAAGATTATGTTTGGCGACCGACAGGGAGGTTCTATTGGACTTGGTGTTTCCTACCGAATATTCAGTGGGATTCAAGAAGAAATCTTTAAGGAGCAATCTCCTTCTAACTGGTCCGTTGAGGGCAGTGTTGCCTATACATTTCGTGGGTTTTAAACCTTCTGTATTTTTAAGCTAAATGACACGCAACCATCCGTCCCTCTGCGACGCTTCTAAGCTCAGGAGTTTCTTGCCGACATCTTTCTGTGACAAACGGACAACGACCAGAAAACCGGCATCCGGGCCCGGGATTGACCGGGCTTTGTAACTCGCCAGTGAGTAGTTTGCGTTCGTGTGTACGCTCAGTAATGGGATCCGGAGTCGGATTCGCTGCCACCAGCGCTTGGGTGTAGGGATGAAGCGGTTTCGAATACACATCGTCCGACGATCCTAGTTCAACAATTTGCCCTAAATACATGACCGCCATGCGATCTGAAATATAGCGAACCATACTTAAGCCATGAGCGATAAATAAATAAGTTAACCCGAACTCTTTCTGAAGGTCTTGAAGCAATGTGACAACCTGTGCTTGGATCGATACATCTAGTGCAGAGATAGGCTCATCGCAGACAACAAATTTTGGTTCTAATGCGAGAGCTCTCGCTAACCCAATACGCTGACGTTGGCCACCAGAAAACTCGTGCGGAAAGCGGTAGTAATGCTCTGGTAGTAACCCAACGCGAGTCAGCCATTTCTCGACCTGAATTTTTTGCTCTGGCCCTTTCCACATACCATGAATCTCCGGCCCTTCAGCGATGATATCTCCGACCGTCATGCGAGGATTTAAGCTGGAATAGGGATCTTGAAAGATCATTTGGACTTCTCGCGAAAACTTACGGCGCTCTGAGGAGCTAAGATCGTTCTTTACGACTTTACCGTTATATTTAAATGTTCCCGCAGTTTGCTCATACATCCGAACTAGTGTGCGTCCTAAGGTGGATTTTCCACAACCGGATTCGCCAACAAGTCCTAGTGTTTCGCCGCGACGAATATCAAAGCTAACTCCATCTACAGCGTGAAGCATGGCGCCTTTGCCAAGATTAAAAAATTTACTCACACCTTGGAGTTGGACTAGGGGTTCGGTACTAACAGATTGCATAACTCTGATCTCCTTGGAATTCCTTAGATCGACGATAAACCGGCCGCAATTCTTTGTCCTGCTGCCTGCGGAGCCTGAAGCCAACAAGAAATGCTTGCTACGGACTTTTGGAGTGGTGGAGGTTGCTGTAGATGACAAATTGTCATCGCATGCTCACAACGAGATGCAAAGGCACAACCTTGAGGAGGATTAAATAGATCTGGTGGAGTTCCTCGGATTGGACGGAGAGGACTTTTTGACGCTCCATCATCTGCCGGCTTCGCGTGTTTAAGGCCGAGAGGGTAAGGATGTTTCGGTCGATAGAAGATATCGTCGACGGTTCCTTCTTCCACGATTTTCCCAGCATACATCACTGCAACGCGATCAGCCATATTTGCCACGACGCCTAAGTCATGAGTAATAAGGATCGTCGCCATATGTAGCTTCTTAGATATTTCTTTGATTAATGCTAGAATCTGCGCCTGAATTGTAACGTCTAAAGCAGTTGTTGGTTCGTCAGCAATCAGTATTTTCGGATTGCAGGCAAGTGCCATGGCAATCATCACTCGTTGACGCATACCACCTGAGAGTTCGTGTGGGTACTGATGCATGCGTTTTTTTGCTTCTGGAATACGTACCAATTCTAATAATTCGAGTACCCGAGCCTCGCGCTCAGCCGAAGTAAGTTTCGTGTGCAGAATCAAAGTTTCTTCGATTTGATTTTTAACAGTCATCGTCGGATTCAAGCTTGCCAGTGGATCTTGGAATATCATAGCAATCTCTGCGCCAAGAACTTTGCGGAGTTCTTTAGGTTTCATTTTGAGTAAGTCGCGTCGACCGTCTAATACTGCTTGGCCACTCATAATTTTTGCAGGTGGCGTCGGTAGAATTCCCATAACTGCTTGTACGGTTACAGATTTTCCAGAGCCGGATTCACCGACAATGCAAAGTGTTTCACCACGTCGGACTTGGAAAGACACGTCGCGCACCGCTTTGACTTCACCACCATGGACTTTAAAGTTTACCGCGAGATATTTCACATCGAGTACGACTTCCGACTGCAGCGTCGATCTGAGATGGGCAGATTTAACTTCTTCATCCAGCTTTGTTGTCGAGAAGGAAAACTTCGTAGGAATAATTTTATCGTCCAGCATCATTGATCTCCTTAGGTCCGGCCACGTAATTTTGGGTCGAATGCATCTCGCAAGGAATCTCCAAGCAAATAGAATGCCAGTAAGCTTATGGCTAAAACCGTGCTAGGTAGAAAGAATTGAATAGGATTGACCTGAAGACGTCTAGCAGCATCAAACACAACGTTGCCCCATGACGGAGTTGGTTGTTCGAGTCCAAGCCCAAGCAGTGACAGAAACGTTTCAAATGCGATCACAGCCGGTATTCTCGCTGACCAGGCGATGATGGTAATTCCGAGAAGGTTTGGGCCTATATGCTTAAGAACAAGACGCATCATCGGTGCGCCAAGAAGTTTGCTGGCATGAACAAACTCAATTTCACGGAGTCTAAGAACTTCGCCACGAACAATTCGCGCAAAACCAGCCCATGCAAAGGCGGACATCGCAATAAGTAGACTGACGATCCCTTTGCCGATAGCAACTTGCAGCAGGATGAAGAACAAAAGATCAGGAAAGTTATCAATGACTTCGACTATTCGCATCATAAAGGTATCGGTTTTTTTACCAGCGAGACCTGAGATAGAGCCATAGATAAGGCCGATCAAGATGGAAATAAACGGAACTAACAGAGCCAGCATCATATCAACACGCGTTCCCACGATCATACGTGCTAAGGTGTCTCGTCCGAGAGCATCTGTGCCAAATAATTGCATCCGTCCGGTAATTTCTTTGCCGACTTCGGCCTTGGCGTCAAGAGTGAGTGCGTCCGCAAGCTTGATGGTCCGATGCAAAGGTGCGACTGCCACAGCGGCGCGTTCCGACATGCTCTGAATCTGAGTTTCGGGATCGGTAACAACCGAAACTATGGTGTATGCATAGCGTTCTTCCGAATCTAACCCTATGCTGTCCATAAATGTGATTTGAGCGGGGTTAGTGATTTCAGTGACTAGAATTCCGCGGCCAAGACGACCAGTAACAAGTGCATCAACATCATTGAATTCCGTGGTAACAGTCGTCCTGAAAATTTGATATCCAGAGGCTCCAGCCACTGAAGTCCAACGCAGTGCGACACCGTTTACGCTAGGAGCGCCTTCGATTTTAAGTTCGGTGGGAGGAGTCAAGGTCGCCGCTGCAACAAGTGGAGCATCGATGTTATAATCTGGAGCTAATTCTGCATCATTGAAACTTGGATTGTCTTCTACAACGATTAGCTTTTGTCCTAAGGTTGGGCTTTGATCAATAGAATTGGAATTTTGTTGATTTTCGTAAGGAACGCCGTCCACTGCTTTGGGAAAGAATAGTGGTGCAAAAACTCCGATCGCGGTGATGGATATAATAATCGATAGACATAGAATTGCTATTTTATCTTTACGGAGCCTTAGGATCGCATCTTGCCAGTAACCGAGGGTTGGACGCGAAATCGATTCTGCTGCGGCCACTCGACCCGACTGGGGTCGAAACATCTCAGCAGGAATCTGTTCCATATCGCGATAGGATGCGGTAGTGCTTGTCATAAATAACCTCAGCTCACGTGAATGCGTGGATCGACGATGCCGTATAAAATATCAGTCAAAAGATTGATCAAAATAAAGAATCCACCGTAAAAAATAGTTAAACCCATAAGCACGTTGTAATCGTTGTTATTGATCGAGTTGATAAATGCGGTGCCCAAACCGGGAACGCCAAAGACGCCTTCAACTACCAGTGAACCGGAGATTGCTCCGACGAAGATAGGACCAAGTAGTGATATGACCGGTAAAATGGCGTTACGAACTTGATGTGCGCAGATTAACCGCAGGGTTGAGACACCTTTTGCTTTCGCCGTTTTGACATACTCTGAGAAGGAGACATCAACCATTTGGCTTCGCATATAGCGGGTCATCACTGCGATAATTCCTAAGCTTATAGTCGCTCCTGGTAGTATGATGTCGCGAACTTGACCCCAGCCTACGGTGCGAAACCAATAGTCTGGATTCATATCAAGTTTTGTTAGTGGAAAAACGGCAAAGACGTATTGGAAGATATAGGCTTCAAGTGCAGATGGAATGGCAATCCCAAGCACGCAGAGAATCATTGCAGCCCGATCAATAAATGTATTGCGATATAAAGCAGCTATGATTCCCAGAAAAAGACCAATTGTTGTTCCGACAATCAGCGCAAACAAACCGATAGCAGCACTGGCTGGAAACTGATCCTTTATCATGCCGTTAACACTACGGCCCACTGTACGAAAACTATCGCCAAAGTCGAGATCAATAAAGACATGCTTCATCTGAAGCGCATACTGGACATAAAGTGGCTTATCTAGGCCGTATTTCGCTTCCAAGTTCTCGCGGACCTGTGCGGGAATCTCCTTGGTACGAGTTAATGGGTCTCCGGGAACCGCCCGCATCAAAAGGAATGTTAGCGATGCTAGCGCGAAGAGAGTGACTACTGATATCGCTAAGCGTTGACCAATATATTTACCCATTCCGACTGAAAGTATCCGTGAACTCACAACTACCTCCCCAACGTTACGAACGACATCAACAGAATTAAGGAGCCCACTCAGCAAAACGGAAGTCAGGATCAGCACCAAAAGGTGCACGTCGGACGCCGTGTAGTGCCTTATTGACGACGTAAGGGGTTGCTGCTTGATCTGTAGCTACCATCGGCGCTTCGTCGAATAAGATCGCTTCGGCATCAGCAAAGTGCTTAACACGTATCGCAAGATCGGTTTCGTTCGCGGCTTTTTCGATGAGACCGTCAAACTTGGCATTAGACCAGCCGGATGTATTGTTCTCGTTCTTGGTGGTATATAGGTCCATGAAAGTCATAGCATCACGATAGTCTGGACACCATCCAACGATTGCAATATCAAATTGGCCGTCCCTTGAACGTTGTAGACGTGACTTAAACGGAACGGTTTCAATTTTGACTTGAGTGCCAAATAGCTTCGATAAGTTGTTCTGGAAGTACTCAGCAAATTTTTTAACGCGTGAGGAATCGTTTGCTAAGATTGTGAAAGACGGAACTTGGCTTTTTCCAGACGCTTTTAGTGATTCTTGAATCAATTTTTTAGCTTCTGCAAGGTCCGCATCTTTAGCTTTCAACGGAGCTTCTCGCCGATAGGTTGAGCTTGCTTTTGAACCTGGCATAAAGTCGGGTACAATCCCAAAGGCACTTATGTAGCCTGGCACACCGACGATTTTATGAATGAACTCGTTGCGATTTATCCCAGAACGTAAAGCTTGACGAAGCTTTTGATCAGAAAAGACGCTGCCAGCACGCGTATTTAACTCGAAGTAATCGACGCAGCCGGTAGGAAACGCTTCCACTTTTAATTTCGAAGTCTGTGATTGCTTAATCAGTTCTGTGGTATTGACATTAGCCATATCAATCCCGCCGGTTTGGAAATTGTTGAAGTTTGCTTGAGCGTCCTTCACCATTGAGGGCGACTCAATGGCTTTAATTTTTATTGCTGAGGCATTCCAGTAGGTGTCAGCTTTCTCGATGCGCATAGATTGCTCTTTCTGCCATGCAACAAGCTTAAATGGACCGTTGCCAACGACGCTTTCTGTCACGGTTGCAAACTTATCACCGTATTTTTCGACGATGTCTTTACGAATCGGATTAAATACTTGGAACGCCATCAATGAGTCAAAAAATGGAACTGGTCGGCTTAGTGTTACTTCTAACCTGTGATCATCCAGCGATTTTACGCCCAGTTGATCGATCGGAAGTTTTTTTGCGACAATGTCTTCTGCATTCTTTATTGCGGCAACAGACGCGATGAAAGAATATTCACTGGCATAAGCGGGGTCGACTATACGCTTCCAAGCATATTCGAAGTCCTGAGCGCGAACGGCTTTGCCATCATGCCATTTTGCATTCTTGCGGATAGTAAATGTGACGGTCTTTTTGTCGGCACTGACAACCATCTTTTCGGCAGTACCAGGCACAACCTTACCTGTTTTATCATAGGTCATCAGACCTTCGTAGATATGACCAAGCCACATCCCACTGACGGTGTCGGCCTGCTTAGTTGGATCCATGCTAGGGGCTTCGTCCATTGCGCTCCAGTAGATTTCCTGGGACTTTTGCCTTTGTTGTTGGGTTTTGGTCTGAGAAAATGCAGTTAGCGGAGCAAAGCTAGTCGCTAGTATTGAAAGAGACGCGAGAGCTGATGGTCGGAACGAACTGATAAGCTGATTTTTCATGAGAAACCTCCTGGGATGACTTCTTGTGCAAACCGCATACCATCGTTGGCTTAAATGAAAATATAGGGTTTTAATTTTGCCAAAACCGTTGGTAGGCAATGACTTGAAGGCCTCATAGACGAAACTGGATGCCCTTCGAAAGACCCCAATAGGTATAGTTTTGTTACTGGGGTGGTTCGATAATAGAACCATTTAAGGTTGAGTTGTCGCACGACGAACGCGTCAAGTAACGTCGCAAATGCACGCGATGCGCAGACGATAGAAAAACTTGCCGTTTGTGGATCGAGTGCAGTGAGACGCAGTGTCGCCGAAACTCAAAGTGCTTTCTCTAACTGGATGATCGCGGCCGTCGAAACATTGAATACATTTTCTGCACTATTGTATTTGAACTTAATCCAAAGACATATGTTGCAAAAGCCTTTTCTGAGAATACAAGAAAAATATAAAGATATGGCATCGCGCAATGAGATAATTGAGTAAAATGTAAGACGACTTCTTACGATGTCTACTGGCGTTACGAATTAGATTGCAATTTAAAACTAAAGATTTGAATAGCCTGGATTTGATTTGATAAATCAAAATAAGGTTAAAAATCTAAAACAAAAATACCTATCGATATTTTATTTCGCCATCTTGTTTAATAGCCAAGAGTGGCAAGAAAAAGCGGTAATCAGAGGTAATATTGGATCAATATTACCGCTGGAAATTTGTAATCGAGCAGTTGTTTTTTTTACCATACATAAATGCGAACCTTCTAATCAGAAAAATTTAAAGCTATAATAATGATTCTCTAGTCGTACTTTTTAATTTTTTTTTTTGGAGGTTTGAAAGCATGAAAATCAAAAGTGTTGCATCCATTGTTCTTTCTCTTGGTGTCGCTACGGCTTCTTTTGGTGCGAAAGCGCATCGTGATGCAGAAGGCGAATTTAAAACGAAAAGTGCCGAATCTGCAACTGCGGTGAAATCTGCTTGTGGTTGTCCGGTTTCTATCAGCGTTGATTCCGCATCTTTCAATAAAGTTGCTGCTGATAAAGTAGATGCATTCAAATCTAGCGTTGAGTATGAATTCACTAATATTTCTGATAAAGCGAAAGAATTTTGTGGTGATGCTGCCAGCAAAGCTCTTTTCTGCAAAAATGTAAAAGCAGTTAAAATCGTTTGCAAGGGCGTTTCCGATACTGACACTAGTTATGCAGCAGCAAGCAAAACCTTCACAATCACCACCTCTGAGCAGATGAACAGCGGTGGCGCAAAAATGAAGAAGCTAATGGAAGCATGGTAAGTTTTACTCGATAGAGTATAAAAAGGCGCTTTCCAGATGGAAAGCGCCTTTTGCACGTGCATAAGGTTAATTCATAAAGAAAGTGGAGATCTAAAATGCTTAAGTTCATTTCAATCCTCTCGAAATTTTCGTTTTTACTATGTTTAGTCACGGCAACCAATGCATCTGCAAAAAAGGCAGCTATGGAGCCTTATAAAATGGCTGCAGATGCTAAACTGAGCACAGTTGTTAAAACCTATTCCGGAAGCGAGGGACTGAAACTGTTTATGGTCCGAGTTCTGCCGGAAAGCGCTCAGCAATTCCTCGTTCTGATTGAAGGAACGGACGATAAAATCAATGGTAAAGTTCTTTTACATAAAGAACGCATTGAGGACGGCGGAAGACGTATTCAATTGGAAACCGTCATTGGTGGTAAAGGTTTCTGGACTGTGACAAATCAATCATCTACTTGGGGTGATGAACTATCTGTTCAGTTGACGAGTAATATCAAAAGCCATCCTATCTATTATAATAAAAGAATCGCCGATACTTACACAGCCGATAAATTACTAGAAATGTACAAGAAACAACTTGCTGACGGAAGTTTGGCAGCATTCCAAAAGTAGCTTGATTTGAGAGGGAATAATTATGAATGATAAAATTGAAGCGTACCTGATGCTACTGTATCCGAAGCTTGCTTACGTCCTTGCAACAGTAATTGCAAACTAATCTAAAAGGAAAATTAAACATGATAAAATGTAATAAATGGTCTCAGGTATTGTTGGCCGGCGCGTTCATCCTTAGTTTAAGTACTGCGGCCCTAAGTGAAGAAAATTGGCCAGTTGTGAAGTTATCTTTCTCAATTAAAGAGAAATCAGGATGGACTCCAAAGAAAGCAAGTGTCCCGGTTGGCGCAGAAGTTCAATTAAGTCTGAAAAATGACAGCAACGCGACGGCGTGCTTTGAGATTGCCGCAAAAAAACCAGATAAGTTTCTAAATAAAGGACCAATTTGTTTGTCGCCGGGCGAATCGGAAAAAGAGACCTTTTTTGCAAACGTGGATAAAGGTAGTTATATTATTCGTAATCGCCAAGAGCAGCAACCCGGTGGCGAACTGATAGTTAAATAAATCAAAGCCGGCTTAAGTCGGCTTTAAATTTTTTGTCTTTCAAATTTCTAAAAAGTATAGTTGATATGAGTAGACGAAGTGTCTCAAAATCGCTTTATAAAGTTGCTCTCGTTTCAACAATTTTTTTTGGATTCCACGATAGTGTCACGTTAGCTTTGCAGACCTGTACCATGGCAAGCAAGAGTGTCGATACAAAGACGGTAACTTGGCGCGTGAGAAGACCTAGGATGAAACTGGTAAACTCCTTACTCTTGTCGAGTATTTCGCCGATGGATCCAAGAGACTCTATTCAATCGCTTACTTAACTAATAAATTATTCGGGTACGAGCCTTGTTGGTATGACTGAAGGCATGATAGTTTCATCAAGTTCCATCAGGTTTTCGAGCATGGCCGCAGACTGCTTAGAATCCCTGACCATCTCTTTTTGATCTTGATGGAGCTGTGCTGCATGCTGTCTTAGGATAGTGCTTTCATCGTAGCGACGGAACTTTTCAGAGATGGCCTGAACCTGTTCGGCTGCAATCCCCATATCCACCAAAACATGTTCTCCGACTTCGAGGCTCGATAGGAAGGTCTCACGATAGATATTCGTTACACCTTGATCGAGTAGCTCAAAGACATGTTGGCGGTTACGTGCCCTTGCATAAATCGATAAGTTAGGAAAATGCTTTTTAACGGTCTGCACGGTGCGTATGGACGCTTTTGGGTCGTCGATAGCGATTACAATAATTTTGGCACGATCTGCTTTCGCAGCTCTTAGTAGTTCTACATGAGAGGCATCACCATAGTAGAGTGTGTTACCAAACTTGCGGACGAAGTCGACCTGTTCTGCGCTCGACTCGAGAGCAATATAGCCAATTTTTTGTGTCCTGAGCATCCGTCCGACGATTTGACCAAAGCGACCGAAGCCAGCAATGATCACTTGATGTGCGGATTCATTGATTTCATCAAACGCCCGTGCATCTGTTTCGGTTTTTCTGTTTTTGAGTATGCGATCTTTAAGTTGAAGAAGGATCGGTGCAATTATCATCGATAATGTGACGACGAGGATCAGTAATTCAGCCGTCTCACTGCTAAGAATTTTATTTTGACCTGCGAGACCAAATAGAACAAATGCAAATTCACCGCCGACAGCCAAGTTAATGGCTACACACAGAGCATTCTTACTATTAAATGAGGAAAACTTAGCAATCAAATACATTAGAAGCACTTTTAACGTTATAAAACCTAAGAGTAGACCTAAAATTAAGAGCGGTTGTTCACCAAGCAGCCCAACCTGGGTCGACATACCGACTGCCATGAAAAATAATCCCATCAGTAAACCGCGGAACGGCTCGATATTCGCTTCGATCTCGTGGCGGTATTCTGAATTAGCTAATAGTACTCCCGCGAGAAATGCACCTAAGGACATGGAAAGCCCGACAGACTCAATAAGCACTGCCGTTGCGATAACCACAAACAGTGAAGCTGCTGTAAAAAGTTCATGATTCTTTGATTTTGCGATCATCTTAAATATTGGCCGAATTAAAAATTGGCCCGCAATGATAAGGAAAATTAATGCGGCGAGCACTTTTGCTGACGATTTAGCTAATGTCATTTGTGAAAAATCAAGTCCATCGACGGTCAAAAGCGGGATTAATGCGAGTGTCGGGATAACTGCTAAATCTTGAAATAAGAGAACTCCAAATGTGGTATTACCATGCACGGTGGTCAGTTGCTTTTTTTCGGCCAAGGTAGACATCACAAACGCAGTGGAAGAAAGGGCCATCCCGAGACCTACAATCAGTGAAGCTGTAGTTGATAGACCAAAGAATAGTGCAATAGCGGCAAAGGTTAACGTAGTAAGGACAACTTGGACGCCTCCGATATAAAATACGAGTTTACGCATCAACCAAAGCCTGCGTGGTTCGAGCTCTAGTCCAATGATAAAGAGTAGTAATACAACGCCGAATTCAGAAAAATGAAGAATGGATTCGACATTGGTGATCAGTCCAAGAGACATCGGCCCAATGATAAGTCCAGCCGCGAGATAACCGAGTACCGATCCTAGGCCAAGCTTTTTAGCTAGCGGAACGACCATCAATGCGGCAGTAAGAAAAATAAGCAGTTCTTGAAGATGCTCCATGAAACTTATCCTTTGGCTTGTGCGGAAGTATGAAACTCCATCGTACAAACTTTCGGATAAGAGAGCACTATGAAATTAGACTGAATTGGTTTGAGTTTTTCTTTGATAGCGTATTCTAGATAAATCGATTTACTATTTTAAGGGCAATTAGGGTTATTGGACGTGGAAAAATCTGAATCCGAGATATCGAAAATAGATGGCGTATCTACGGACGTTATTCGAATTCTTGCAGTTGTGAGGTTAGAATAGCCAAGTTTTGCGCAAAGACCAGTAGTCGAATACGTGCCGGTATTGCCGGTCGTGACAAGGTTGATCCACGTACTGCCGCTATTTTTTGAAAGTTCGATTTTTACGTTTCCTGTAACTCCTGAACTTGTCCATGTTATGGTCTGGCTATTTGTTACAATCCAGTTAACGCCGCCATTATTTGCAGTGATTGTTATCGAACCTGCGGCCGTGGTTGTCGCGCTTGTCGTAACACCTGTCGATGCGTCAGGTGTTGGATTGCCATTGATTGCACAAACCCTAAACGAATACTGAGTAGACGCGGCTAAACTTTCGATGACTTTCGAGTTGGTTGCTGATGTCGTTGTCGTTCCACTGACGCAATCGCTCGGTGCAGATGCTCCCGATTGATAAGCAATTAAATATCCTGCAGTAGTACCACCACCCGATGTCCAGTTGAGTGTGATTTGTGAACTTGAATCCACCGTTCCACTTAAGCCTGTTAATTCTGTTGGAGCTGCTTGTCCATTCACTGTTAATACCGTGTTATTTGTATCGGCACCGAGTGTTGCAGTGATGGTGGAAGTACCAATACCTGCTGAAGTAGCGAGACCGGTACTAGAGTTGATGGTCGCATTTGCGGTATTGCTTGAAGTCCAGGTCGAAGTACCAGTGATGTTCGCAGTTGTTGCATCGGTGTACGTCCCGGTAGCAGTAAACTGCTGAGTGCCGCCGTAGGTAATGGATGGTGTTGCCGGTGTGACGGCAAGGGAAACAAGCGTTGCTGCGCCAACAGTAAGAACTGTGGTTCCAGAGACAGCGCCTAGGGTTGCGGTGATAGTTGAAGTACCGACTGCAACCGTTGTCGCAAGACCGGTGGTTGAGTTGATGGTGGCTTTGCCGGTATCAGACGATGTCCATGTCACAGTCGAGGTGAGGTCGGCAGTGCTTGCGTTTTCATAGGTACCCGTAGCAGTAAACTGCTGTGTTAAACCTTTGGCAACCGATGGAGTCGCGGGAGTGACAGCAATCGATGAGAGTGCCGGAGCCGTGGTTTGCGATGTGGTGACGCCCGTCGATAGATCAGGCGTTGGGTTGCCGTTAGCAGCACAGACGCGGAAATAATACTGCGTGTTAGACGCAAGACCACTTATGGCTTTCGTTGTTGAGCTTGCAGTTGTAGTGCTGCCGGTAGTGCAATTTGCAGGGTTAGAACCTGTTTGATAAGCGATGACATAACTTGCAGTTGTTCCACCGCCAGTGGTCCAGTTGAGTGTGATTTGCTGGGTCGAATCCACCGTTCCACTTAAGCCAGTTAATTCTGTTGGAGCTGCTTGCCCGTTGACTGTAAGCACCGTGTTATTGGCGACAGCACCGAGGGTTGCAGTAATTGTGGAAGTACCGACACCGGCTGAGGTTGCAAGGCCAGTGCTAGAGTTGACAGTGGCTTTACCAGTGTTGCTTGAAGTCCAGGTCACAGAGTTTGTGATGTTGGCAGTGCTTGTATCGGGGTAAGTACCCGTGGCCGTAAATTGCTGAGTTCCACCGTAGGTAATCGATGGAGTTGTGGGTGTGACTGCAAGTGAGACCAGCGTCGGTGCAGCGACGGTGAGGGCTGAGGTTCCAGAAACAGCACCCATCGTGGCAGTGATGGTTGAAGAACCCGTGTCGACCATCGTCGCAAGACCGTTCGAGTTGATGGTAGCTTGACTGGTGCTGCTGGATGTCCAGGTCGCCGATGAGGTGACGTCTTGTGTCGAAGAATCCGTGTAGGTACCCGTAGCCGTAAACTGCTGGGTAAGACCTTTAGCAACACTTGGTGTGGCCGGGCTAACCGCAATCGAAGCGAGAGTTGCTGCAGTGACCGTAAACGTAATTTGGCTATTAACTGTATTAAGTGCTGCGGAAATATCAGAGGTTCCAACTGCGACGGTGGTAGCAAGACCACGCGAGCCATTGACGTTACTAATTGTGGCGACTGCTGGTGTTGCAGATTGCCAGGTCACCTGAGTGGTAAGATCACTGGTGGTTGAGTCGGTGTAGGTTCCTGTGGCTGTAAACTGCTGGGTAAGGCCTTTTGCTTTTGAGGGAGATCCTGGTGTAATCGCAATGGAGACTAATTCTGCTGAAGACACCGTGAGGGCTGCAGTTCCTGAGACAGCGCCCGAGGTTGCTGTGATGGTGGCATTTCCAACGTCTAATCCAGTGGCAAGACCTTGCGAACCACCCGCGTTACTGATGGTGGAAACCGCAGTGTCAGAAGACGTCCAGGTGACAGAGGACGTGATAACTTGTGTGGAAGAATCATTGTAGGTCCCAGTGGCAACAAACTGCTGGGTTAAACCTTTAGCAATGGTGGGTGTTGCCGGGGTAACTGCAATCGACACGAGGGTTGCTGCCGAGACTGTAAATACAGTGTTTCCAGAGACAGCACCAAGGGTTGCGGTGATGGTCGAAGTGCCAACGGCGACGGTGCTTGCCAGGCCCTTTGAGCCCCCCGCATTACTAATGGTCGCGTGAGCGGGAGTGCCTGAAGTCCAGGTGACCGAGGTCGTAATATCTTGAGTAGAGTTATCAGAGTAGGTGCCGGTGGCAGTAAACTGCCTGCTCTGTCCTAAAATACTGGTCGGTGTTGCTGGGGTGACGGCAATGGAGGTGAGTGTTGCCGCGGTGACGGTGATCGCTGCAGAAGTTGATTTGCTACTATAGCTTGCTGATACGTTCGTAGACCCGATATTCACCGCGGTGACGCGGCCTCTTGGTGTGCCCGAAGTTGTAACTGTCGCCACACTGGTATCGACGGCGGCCCACGTTGCAAGAGCAGTGATATCTTGGTTGGTGCTATCGGTATAAATACCGGTAGCCACAATATCAGTGGTCGTGCCTTTTGCGAGTGATGCTGATGCAGGAGTGAGTTGAATAGAAGAGAGTTCCGCTGCGGTGACCTGGACGCTGATGGTTCCGGTGATGCTACTAAGAACTGCAGAGATCGTGGCAGTGCCTACGCTTACTCCAGTAACGCGACCTTTAGTCCCCGTGGTATTACTGATGGTCGCAACACCCGGTGTATCACTGGACCAGGTCACCGACGTGGTGATGTCGTGAGTGGAACTATCGGAGTATGTTCCAGTCGCAACTAAATCCGCACTGAGACCATTGGCAACACTTGGTGTTGCCGGAGTGATTTGAATACTAGTAAGTGTCGCCGAAGAAACTGTAAATGTAACTTGTGCCGAAACAGATCCCGAAGTTGCAGTGATGGTTCCTGCTCCGCCTGCAACTGTTAACGCGAGGCCCTTCGTGCCAGCGGTATCGCTTACGGTTGCGACGCCAGTCGCTGTAGATGCCCAAACGACCGTAGAGGTCACATCTTGAGTCGAGTTATCAGTGAACGTTCCAGTCGCTGTAAACTGCTGATTTGTCGCCGATGCAAGGGTGAGAGATTTTGGTGTGATATCTAAGGAGACCAATTGCGCAGCCGTGACAGTGATCGCTTTATCGGAGGATTTACCGCTAAAACTAGCTGAGATGGTAACAGAACCCGCCGCGACGCCGTGAATGACCGCGTTACGGCCACTCACAGCAACCGTAGCAAGGGTATTGCTTGATGAAGACCATGAGACGGATGTCGTAATATCAGTGCGCGTTGCATCAGAATACACGCCGTAAGCTTTGGCAGTGATATCCAAACCTTTTGCGACTTGTGAAGCTGTTGCTTCGATTTCAATGCTACTAAGAGTGATGGTGGTTAGTGTTGCGATCGTAGGAATTAAAGAGGAAACATTGCTGACAGCAGCTCCTGAACGAGCCTCTTTTATACCAGAATCGGAAAGGATTGAACTCATGCTGGCAACAAACGTAGTTGAAGCCGCTAAATTCTGAAAGATCGTACTGGTGGAACTGCTGGGTTGTTTATCGACTTCTGTTTGAACAGAGGTTGTGATTTTTGTGATGGCAGTTTGGTCGAGATTCTGTAGGTTCGTTTTTTTACTCAATAGCAGAGAAGCAGCAATCGTACTGGCTTTGGTCACGTCTGCTTTTAAACTCCGTGTTTTGGTAGTGCCGCTAAGAGCTGATGCTCCGACAATTGTTTGACCGATCGGGGTCGCGCCATCTAAGGCAGTGACAAGAAGTGTCGAAACAGATGTTCCTAAATTAATATTCTGAATATAGGCACCGGCATCTGCGCTCGTGGTAGTTCCGACGAGTGATGGGGCTAAGGTTTCTTGATCTAGTTTGTAGATTTTAACGGTAGCATCTTTAACTGTGCTCGTTTGGCTGGTAGCATCGGCTAAGTAGATACTGCCGCTGACTTTAGTGTCGCCCGGGTCAGTGCGATCCGCAGAGATGCGTTTAGCAGCTTCCGTTTTAACATTGTTTTTGCAGCTTATGATCACGCTAAATATTAGGGTTATTGAAATGAGGCGCGTCCAATGAGCGATATGAATCATGTCGCTGAATTTTTTCAAATTTTTAAGTTCGCTGGCCATTGGTATATCCCTAATGAAATCGGTCATTGCAAACCCTGACTTGCATCAATTAAAGGTTCTTAACTGATAGATCGGTTGAATGAGCGCTAACTTGAGTGTTTATACTTTTTGCACTGAGAACTAATTTTTTTAAATAATGTTAGTAGTTAATGCTGGTCTGTTTTTGATTAAAATTAACATTTTTGTATCCAGCCTGTTGGCCCTTGTTTTCTACCAGTTTGGATAGAGACAAGTTCTTCCCGCAAAGACATTGATAATTTACCGAAGGACTCTTTGGAAATTTCTACTTCCTTATCGCGATCCAAGAATGCCCGCACCGGAGTGATCACTGCAGCCGTCCCACACAGAAAACATTCGGTCAATGTTCCAGATTTCATATCGCTAATGATTTGATCTATCTCAAGGCGTGATTCTTCTACGGACAGGCCACGAGCTTTTGCCAATTGGATAATAGAATCTCGCGTGACGCCGCGTAAGATACTGCCAGATAGTTTGGGTGTGACAAGTTTGTCGCCATAGACAAAAAAGATATTCATGGCACTGGCTTCTTCGATGTAACGGTGTTCTGCTCCATCTAAGAAGAGTACTTGATCGGCACCCTTCGCTTTTGCCTCTTCGAGTGAATGCATACTGGCAGCATAGTTACCGCCGCATTTTGCTTCGCCAACGCCGCCGGGGCAAGCTCTTGTGCGGACACGGTCCACCGCAAGTAAAACGCCTGCGCCTCCGACAAAGTATTCTTGAACAGGGGATACGAGGACACTGAATCGATAGTCAGCAGATGGTCGAGCATAAATACCATCATCTAAAGGAAGGAGCATAGGACGAATATACAGAGCACCTGGTGATTGAAAAATCCAATCTTTTTCCAAAGAAACGATGGATTTAACAGCTGCCATAAATAACTCTTCGGGTACACTTTCCATTCCCATGAGCTCGGCCGAACGGGCAAAGCGCTTCGCGTTTTGATCTGGACGAAACAGCAAGATTGATTCTTGATCAACAACGGACCTATATGCCTTCATGCCTTCAAAAATTTGTTGTCCGTAGTGAAATACGACCGAATCGGCACGAAAGGTAAAATCTTTGAGGGGCTCGAGCTTGCCTTTTTGCCAGCCACCTTTCGCATCTTT
>CAZUYQ010000032.1:17166-22627 GCA_964624705.1 uncultured Polynucleobacter sp. | reverse complement strand
ACGCGACCAAAGGCGATCTTCTCATCTGCTTTTGGCTTAGGCTTGAGTTTGTCAGCGGAGATTAAAGAATAGTCAAATTGTGGATTTTGTTGGTGACTCACTGGCGACCTCGTATGCAGTTTATATGCCTATATAGCACAGGGCATGAGATCACGTATAGTTTTTGCCATAAAGTTTAGGTTTTGAGCTAGGCCGTCATTCTGAACAGAGCGATTTTAATCACACAATGTATAAAATAAGGCAAAACGGCTCGGCTCCGCAATCGAAGGGTCGAGCAGTAAACTGGCACGCGTGAAGCTTGACGACCGAGAATTTGTTGATGTTCGTAGTAGGTCTTCCCCCGCAATCGTCCATTCTTCGATCAGTCGACCGTCGGTTGCCGAACGAAAATGAATTTGTGCAGGCGAGGCAAGCACATAGTTGGGGACGGCTGCAATTTGAGTGGAAAGTCCCCGTTCATTGATAAATGCCATGGTTTGTATCTGTGTACCTTCATCAAAGGTTATTTCAGATTTAACAAGACCAATAAATTTACTAAGGCGTTGCGTTAAAACTGATGTTTGAAGCCGACCGCTGGTTGCTTCCATCATGACGCAGCTACGATCTTTACCTAACTTTAGTTTCACTAAAGATTCTGCCGTATCTGCAATAACTGCACTTGTGCTGAAGAGTGATTTTAAATGAGCGACACCGATATCATTCTCAGCACGATCTTTTAGCCAAGAATTTCCAGCATGTTGTTGCCCACAGCTATTTAAAACAAGAACCAAACATAAATATTTAAAATTTAGATAAGACATATTTTCTCCTTTATTTAGCTATTAAGAGTTATGCCTTCAGCTATGCCCGCCAAGATCTTTGGCTTCACATTGAAACTGCAGTGTTTGTTGCATAAGAGTCGTATAAAAAAGCAATATTGTTTGCTGTGCAGGTGTCAACGCTGGTGGTTGTTGACTATCTCCTGTTAACGAGGACATAATTCCAATGATTGCTTGAAACACTTCTCGTGGTACATGGACCTGTTTTGTGCAGCTATCCGCCTGGCGTCTAACAGTTGAACCATAGGGATTTGCCGTATTGTTGATGGTGATGACATCGGAAGTTTGGCGGACTACCGGAATCGTCGTCGAATAATTTAATTTAATGACGACTTCGAAGACAACACATTGACCCTCGTCATTGCATGCCGATTCATCCAAGCGACTGCTAGCGGACAAGTTATTCATCGCTGAATATCCGTTTGTATGTAAGCAAAGAATGGAAGAAGCCAGGATTATTTTTTGAAATAAGGAATAACTCATTGAGAACCTCCTGCCGGACGGCCGAGAGCCGCACTGCTAAATGAACAATCGAAATTGAGAGTTTGTTGCATGATGGTGGTGTAAAATAGCAGCATGGTTTGCTGCATTGGTGTCAATGCGGGGGCTGCAGAGCCATTGCGATCGATATCATCGCGGACCGAAGACAAAACTGCGATCACCGCTTTAAAAACCGGACTTGGAACAATTGCGGTTTTTGAGCATTCGACCGAATCTGATGCGACATAGAGCCCATATGCCAAATCCAAACTGGGTTTCTGCTCAGATGGTGAGGTCGAAGGAGTCGCTGCAACCGGAGTCGCAACTGTTGTGCCCCCACCGGGCAACGGTGAACGAGTGACGGGTATAGGTAGTGCAGGCGTAGGAAGTGGGGTTGCTCTTGTCGGAACAGTAGGGCGGACGAGCGGGCCAGGGCTGCGGCTGCTGAGCGCTTTTTCCTGATGCTTGATGACAACTTGAAATATCGGACAACTGGTATTGCTGCACTCATCATAAACAGCGACGTCGCGCTGATCATCTGCGGCATTCACGGGTGTTGATATTATAAGCGTCGCGTATAAGACAATATATGTGCGAGCACTCTGACTTAAGGTTACCATACTAGGAATTCTCGAAAATGGGGTTTGTAGTAACTATTGAATAGTGAGTAATACTTAAACTGACCAGCGCTTTGAGATTATAATGACAGATACTGTTTGCTATGAGTAAACATATGTATTGCTTAGTCGGGGTGAATTTATGGTGTTCCATTACGAAGATTGGGCCTCTTTTTTGCGGGCAGTATTAAGCGAACGTAAGACAGCTAACCCAAAGTATTCATTACGAGCTTTCGCCAAATCAATCGGCGTCTCTGCTGGCTTTCTCTCGCAGTTGATGAGTGGCAAGCGGCAGCTTTCGGGTGACGCTGCTCATAAAATTATAAAACGGATGAAATATTCAGGTAAGGAACTGGAATATCTGAGCTACTTGGCACAGCACGAAGCAGCTGCATCACCAGCATTACAGGCTCAGCTAAATGAAAAACTTGGAGAGTTGCGCCGCACTTTTAAGCCGCAGATTGTCGACAATGAAAATTTTGCGTTTATTAAGGATTGGTATCATATACCCATCCTTGAGATGACCTACCTCAATAATTTTGATTTTACCGCCAAGAATATTGCAAAAGGCCTGGGTATTCCTCTTATTCAAGCAGAAGTGGCAATTGATCGGCTCGTCAGGATGGGCTTTTTACTCCGAAAAAAAGACGGAACCCTAGAAAAATTGGACGCACATAGTGTGTTTCGGACAAATCGCCGCAACGAGGCGTTCGCGTCCTTTCACCGGCAAATGTTAGCACTTGCCATAGACTCGATCGATGAATCGCCTATCGAAGAACGCATTATAATGACGCAAACCTTCTGTATTGATGAGAGTCAAATAGAAGAAGCCAAGTCGTTATCGCGTGAATATATCCAAAAGATGGCCAGTTTGTTCGAACGAGCGCCGCAAAAAATGCAGACATATCAGCTAAATGTTCAGTTTTTCAATTTAACAAATAGTCGGATAAAACCGGCTCTCAGATAAACTTCCTTTTTTTTGCATCGCAATGTTTTCTGCTAGCAAACACTTTTGCGTAAATCTCACGATCGACCTATTCATTTTTATGAAATGGGTTTAATAACTGCCGCCTATTCCCATAAGTTTTATGGTCAAAAAATTTCTTTGGAAGGAAGTGCGTTATGCGTTTGGATGCAATGCGATGTCTATTGTTTATTGCGACCTGTTGGTCTCTGAGTGTGCAGGCGAAGGAATTAACCTTCAAGTTCGATATCTATAGTTCTGGGCCAATGATGTATGCCTGTAATGCTGGCTTACGACATGTCACGACAACGGCTCAAGTTTGTCATTACGCAAATATGCCAGCAACTCCTGAAAATATTTGCTCACCCGGCGTTCTAGGGTCGCATAACTGCGAATGTACCAGTGTCAGCGGTGGCGACTATTTGATGGATTTTATGCGCTTTAAGTATACGACTTGGCAAGGCGGAATGAATGGTACCCATCTTTCTAATACAGGTAACTGGGCAAATACAGGCTGGAATACAACTGTAACAAATGGCGTTGCTCAAGCATGGAATGGTGCTAACAGCTATGCTCAGGTTCTTAATAACGCTAAAGCTCAGGCGGGCTCAGATATTAATCCGCTTGCTGTGCGCCTAGATCAAGTTACTTTTGATTTAGGTTCCGAGCTTTACGGTAGTGAATTCTTTTTAGATATTTGCTTCCGTGGATCGCAAATCGATTACTTCTATGGTGATCCAGTTCTTAACGCAACCACAAGTAACGCAGCAGCTGCCGCGATCACCGTCACCGATGTTGATGCGCTTGGTACTGGTGATACCTCTGTTGGTCCCGGTGGCGTTACTGGAACATCACTAGCTTATTTGAATTTGTCTGGTCTACAAACCAAGGCAACTCTTGTTTGTGATCAACAGGCACTTGGAACCTATCCATTTGGACATAATGGTGTGAATTACACCAATCCAACAGTTGGCCAGTACGATAGTTTATATTCCGATATTTCTTTTGATACAAACGGCCAGAGTTTAGCGAGTGATTTGACTTATCAGTCCCCAAGCTGGATTACTCCCGCAGCCCAAACATCCGTATTGTTTGGCAGTGTTGGTAACAGCAGCCAAAACTTCTGGGTTAACTTAAACAATTCACAACATCCACGATTCTGCGTTGTTCGTTACTGGTTCAAAGAAACGACGTTAGCGGAGCGTAAGTGGCAGCGTCACGACGCACGCGTCGTTACTTGGACTAAAATTGAAGAAGCTGCAGGCAGCAACAACTAAGATGAAAGTCGCAGCAATGCTGTACTCACGGATCAAAAAAGACTGGACGCTCGATTTCTGATTCAGCGTCATGACTCAGTGGGTAAATGCATTGCCGGCTCTTGCATGTGGCGTGGTTTCGGCCCGCCACTCGGGAATGGCTTTCTTCGCATCATACGAAAATGGTGCTCATGAAAGTTATGGAGCGGTCGCACCGAAGTTACAAGTAACGGGATGTGGACCTGGCGCTCGCGGCAAATTCATCATGTTGGCGATGGGACCAGATATCATCAGTAAAGGCTATAATAGAGCCAATTCTTACTCGGGAACATTTTTGAATGATCGCTGTGAAATAGCAGATTCTCCCTTTGATGCTAGTCACACTATTACTTACGAACAAAGACTTGAGCGCTATAGGATTCAGACCAAAACCCTTCATTCTTGTGTTGAAGCTGTCGTCATCGACAATAGTAGATTAGGACTAAATTTTCCTGAAGGTCAGACTGGCTGTGAAATAACGCGTCTTGGTAACGAAACAGCTATTGCGCGCGGTGGTTTCTGTTTTTTTAAGATTAGTCCCGATAGTGAGTTCTCAATGGAGTACCGCGTTCGTCCAGAATGTGGGGAAATCGATTATTTGAAAGCGCAAGGATTTCAACCGGGCGATTTTAATAGCGGTGTTAGTGTCTATGTCGCAGGAGATACTTCGGGCCATACTACCGACTTAACTCATATTGAAATGGTGGATGCTCGTTTCACCATTCAACCTGCAGCCGATCTTATCAAACTCTCGACCAATTTTGGACCTGGCATACCTCGTTGGCCTGCAAGCTGGAATCCCGATGTCCATATGGGCGACTTTAAAATTAAGGCCACTAATTTTCCGGAAATTACCAGCACATTCCTGATCGATAATCAGTGCAACTCAACTTGCAAAGACGGTTTATGCACAAGCCCTTGTGAGTTTATGATCCCTGGTGCTGCGGAATCTTATCTTTATAAACTCTCTGAAGGTCAAGCACCTAAACTGTTAGATATTTGGTATCAGGGGGCCATTGTTCCTGCTCACTGGCAGGGTTTTGTACCTGGTGAAGACCATCAACTTGGTTATCAACCGTTTGTGGTCGGAGAAAGATATCGTCTCAGTTATAAATTTGCCTATCCCGACACCTATTACCGTCTTGCCAAAGACGGCTTTCGGCAGTTTCTGATCAAACTTGCCGTTCTGCGGCCGGGAGACGTCACTGTTCATCCACTACCGCCACTCGATCCGATGACTGGGATTGTGGCTCTCTATCGCTCTCTGCCCGGCGTAAAGCCTTTGCA
>CAZUYQ010000032.1:0-17156 GCA_964624705.1 uncultured Polynucleobacter sp. | reverse complement strand
CAGGGACTACAGCCGAATCTTCGCAATCTCGAAATATCTTGGCGTGAGCCATTAGCAACGCTAGCGTCGTATCTGGATTTCGAAGGCTGGCCTCCTTATTACGAAGAAATTTGCGCGCCGACAAATGATCATTGTAGTTCTTTATACCACGGTGATGGTCAAACGACGGTTTCGGTTGATTTTACAATAGAGTCGTTGACGAAACCGGAGTACCAAGTTCGAGATGTCGTCGTTAGACGGGTCTCGGATATTCTTCCCTCTTATGAAAAAGCAGTGATAAAAGCGCCGCATTTGGAGTGTCAATGATGAGGCTCTGGTTATGGATATGGATTGCCCCGTCTAGTTACGCATATGCCGGCTCTCGAGGTTCCCTCAACTTTGCGAGCTCGACGGGAGTGCTAAGTGAACAGGACGGCTTAGTGAACGTCGGCGTGCAGCTTTGTGATGCAGAGATCTTTGTTGGTTCGGCTGCGGATCAAGCTCGCATCGTGACAAAAGATGAGGACAAAGGTATTGAAATGGCCAGATTCGGACTCGGATCTGAGCGTTTCGGAGCAACTTATGGCGCATCATTTTGTTTTCCTGCAAACGCTGGTAAAAATGAAAAAAAACCAGTTCGTACTGATGTTGACCTATCGTTAACTCTTACTAGCACGGACATGTCAAGCAACTCAAGTTCCTACATAGGACAAGCGAATCTTTACTTAGTCATTGATTTAATATGTGAAGACGAAGAATTTGGGAAAACCCTCTATGAGGGTGCATTTGATCGCGCATCGGTCACTGTTAATTGGACCTTGCCTTCTGAAAAATCATGCAAAGTCAATTTGATTTGGACTGAAAAATCGACAGCTCTTCGTCCCTGGGACCTTCAACCAACGTCGGTGGTGGGTCTCATGCGACTTCTCGATAGAAATCATCCAACACATTAAATGTCTTTACTAAATCTTGTATGGAAACGTTTTTGACTGTCTGATTTTTCATACAGTTGTTTCTACTCGGTGACCGTCAAAAGTATATTTATGCGTCGAATCTCCGACCAATAGGTCTCTGAGCTATTGGTACGAAATTTGCTTTAATTGTTTAGGCAAACGAGAAACTAGCTAAATTAACTAATTCTTAAGGATAATGATCATGGAAACGAAAAAACTACTCATGAAACCTTTTTTCAAAAATCCAATGCAGGGGAAAATCGGTTGGGCTGTTTTATGGCTTCTAGGTATTCCTCTTCCCGTATTACTACTCGCATATTTTATTCGCGGACATTGATGACGGCACCTTGAGCGTTTCTTTTGATACTAAATTTATAATTATGGTAATTTTAATCGCTTTTTTAAAGTGAGCACGTATACTAGTTTGTATGCATTCATCGATTATAATTTAGACTTGTCAAATACTCGCTTGAGGCCTGATTTTGCCAGATGCGAAAATTCTAATTGTTGATGACAATCCCGCGAATCTTTTAGCGCTGGAAGCACTATTAGGTAGTGATGGTTATGATTTAGTCAGAGCGGAGTCTGGCGAAAAAGCTCTTAGTCTCATCGAATATAACGAATTTGCTTGTGTACTTCTTGATGTTCAAATGCCAAAAATGGATGGATTTGAAACGGCGCGGCGAATTCGTAGACTCGAAAAACAACGGCGCACTCCGATTATCTTTCTAACAGCAAATTTCCCCTCTGAACTAGATGCGCTTCATGGCTATGAAGTTGGCGCAGTTGATTATCTCGCTAAGCCTCTGAATATGGACATGGTGCGAGCCAAGGTTGGTGTCTTTGTTGAGCTTCTAAGAACGAATCGTGAAGTCCGGCGCCAAGCCGAAGAGAATCGTCGACAGGCCGAAGAAAATAGAAAACAAGCTGAACAAATTGCTGAGTGGGAACGTAAAGAGGCCGCGCGAGTTAAGCGATTGAGCGAACGCCGCTATCAGAGTTTGGTGGAAGGTATTCGCGACGGAATTGTATGGATTGCTGACGTCGACTTGAAGCATTTTTCTTTCGTAAGTCATTACGCGGAACGGATTTCTGGTTATCCACAATTACAGTGGCTTCACGAAGAGAGATTTTGGTCTAAGCATTTGTACATAGAGGATACCGAAAGAGTCCATGCTGCCTTTGCGTCGAGCCGAGAAACTTTCGAACCATTTACCTTAGAACACCGATTTGTAAAAATGGACGGTAAGGTCATGTGGTTTCATACGAGCGTACACATTGATCATTCGGAAGGCGCAACTGCACCCGAATTCCGCGGACTCTCGGTCGATGTTACCCATCTGAAAGAAGTTGAAGAGGCGTTACGCGCTGCAGTCCGTTCCCGCGATGAATTTTTATCGATGGCATCTCACGAGTTACGCACTCCGATCACTCCGTTACAGCTTCAAATGCAAGCTTATGTCCGCTTTATTGAGACGGGGAGAAATGATCAACTTGCGCTTAATGATCTAAGAGACATGCTAAAACTTTCGGGCTCCCAGGTTGCAAGACTCAGCAGACTTATTGGTCAACTACTGGAAGTATCTCGAATTGACATTGGACGATTTCATATTGATGTAAGAGCGACGGACCTCGTAGAATTAGTGCGTGATGTAGTCACCCAGTTCTATTACGAGATTCAAGCTTCAGAGTGTGTCGTTACGTTCCATATGGCAGAACAAGTGTGGGCCGACGTGGATGCACTGAGAATTGAACAAGTTGTGGTAAACTTACTTTCAAATGCGTTGAAATATGCATCTCGATGTGCCATTGAAATTCACCTCAGCAAGACGGAATCTGGAACTGCTTTGCTTGCTGTGAAAGATCAAGGTATGGGCGTCGACAAGAAGGATCAAAAGCGAATTTTTGAGCGCTTTGAACGAGCCATTTGTGAGCGTCATTATGGGGGGCTGGGTTTGGGACTTTATATTTCATCACAAATTGTCCAGCACCACAAAGGACGCTTATGGGTAGAAAGTGATCTTGGAAAAGGCGCTATTTTTTACGTCGAATTACCCTTGAGTGCCGAAGAAGTAAAGAATCCATTATTTACTGGAAAAATCGTCGATGATGTTTTGTTGAGTCATTAGGCATGATGGGAGTATAGGCAATGGCAGAGACACCTTTAAAATCAGTTCTTGTTATCGAAGATGATCATGATACGAGAGTTTCATTACGCCGTATTTTGGAGGTTGAAGGTTATTTTGTCTTCTCCGCTGCAGACGGTAAACAAGGCTTAGAAATTATTAGACGGATAAAACCGCCATGTCTTATTTTGTTGGATGTTATTATGCCGTTAATGAACGGCGAAGAATTTTTAGTCGAAATCAATAATGATCCGACCTTGCACATGATTCCTGTGGTTTTAGTCTCCGCATTTCCTGAGGCTGCCAAAAAGTTGGTCGCTAAAGCTTTTGTCCAAAAGCCGATTGATTTGGATGCTCTTTTAAATGCCGTACATCAACATTGCGTTTGCCAGAAACAGTAACTGGCCTACGCAATTGTGGTTGTAGCCTATCCGAGCTGTGGACCGATGAGTGATGACGATGATCCAACGAGAGAAGACTAGAGATGGTTTTAGTGTTCAATCTAAATGAGTGTTTTCGTTTGTAATCCCTTAGGGACAACAAAACGCTCGGCAATTTCAAATAACCACTGAATGACGATAGCTAAGAGTGCTGCAGGGATAGCTCCCTGCAGGACAAGACTCATATCATCACGTCTTATGCCAATCATAATCGGTTCACCAAATCCGCCTGCACCGATAATGGCACCTAAAGTCGCGGTGCCGACGCTAAGAACTGCAGAAATCTTAATGCCAGCAAAGATTTGCGGAGCTGCCAAGGGTAGTTGGACCCAGAACAAGCGTTGCCAACGGGGAAGTCCAAGGGCTTGAGCCGATTCCATAAGTGCAGGAGTTAGGTTTTTTAAGCCAGTAAAAGTATTTCTAACAATTGGTAGTAAGCCGTAAAGAAACAATGCGCAGAGCGCGGGTGGATAGCCGATGCCAAGCAGGGGTATCATAAAAACAAGTAAAGCCAGTGAAGGAATCGTCTGCAAAATGCCGGTGACTGCCAACACCGCTTGACCAAATTTAGGTTGCTGACAAGCTATCACTCCTAATGGAATACCAATCAAGATATTGAGAAGAAGTGGCAGTAAAACTAGTAACAGATGATTTCTTAAATCAGAAAGAAAACGTTCGCTCAACCAACTAGGTAAGAATTGCAACACTTTGCCAGAGTATCCACTTGCGTTACTAACACTCATCGTTGTCTGTAAAAAATCAGCAGCAATTTTTGCTTCAGCAACTTTCTCGACCTTCGCTCTTGTATTGAGCGCAATCATTTGCTCGTTATTAATATGATTCGTTAAAGAATTTAGCGCTGTCAAAAGTTGAGGGTTCGACTCAGCTGCTTTCAAACGATAAAGAAAAACTGCATCATAGTTTGGAAAAAAGTTCTGATCGTCTCGTAGGGCAATAAGGTCGTACATCTTAATCTCTGCATCTGTGGTGTAAAGATCGCTGATTTCGACCGCGTCGGTCGCGAGAGCCCTATAGGCGAGTTCGTGTTCCATCGAACGCATATCTTTATGGGATAGGTGATATGCCGCCGACAGTTTTGGCCATCCATCAGCACGTGTGGCAAATTCCTGACTAAATCCAAGACGCAGCGTTGGATGTGCTTGAAGGTCCGAGATTGATTTTATTTTGAGACGCTCTGCAAGGTGTCGGCGCATTCCAAGTGCATAAGAGTTGCTAAAGCCGACAGGCTCGGACATACCTATCCCAAGTTCGCGAAGAGCCACTAGGAGGTCTTCTTTGTTTTTAAGTGGGCGATCATGAAACTGATCCTGAAAAAGAGTGCCCGTATACTCGGGGTAAACATCGATCTGCCCATTGACGAGGGCACGCCAGACAACTTGTGTTCCGCCTAGACCTGATTTGTGAAGGGTTCTCATCCCATTATGTTGCAGAATCTGCGAGGCAATTTCGCCCATGATGACGCCTTCAGCAAAGGACTTAGAACCAATTTGCACGGGTTCCGCTGCTAAGATCAGCGGCGAATCCGAAAGACTGACGGTAAAAATAAGCAGGTAAACAATATTAAAAAATTTCATTTAAACCTCAAATCTACCGGCAGTAGACATGTCGACACCACGCTGTGCCTGAATAAAACGACTGACAAAGCTATCGGCAGGATTTGTTATTAGCGATTCAAATGTTCCTCGTTGGACGACGATGCCATCTTTCATTAACCAGATTTCATCACCAAAAAACTGAGCTTCCGCAAGATCGTGAGTGACTAAAACCACGGTCTTACCAAGTGTTGTGCAGATTCGTTTAAGATCAACCTGTAGGTCCGCTCGGATAAGTGGATCGAGGGCGCCAAGAGGCTCATCCAGAAACAACAATTCCTGTTTTAAAATAAGTGCTCTTAGCAAGCTCACCCGTTGGCGTTGCCCTCCGGATAGCTGCGAGGGGAAGCGGTCTAAACAATCATCTGGAAGTTGGGTGAGTTCGACTAGTTCTTTGAGGTAGGAGGATGCTTGATCTATTTGTTTTAGATAACGAGGCAACAGCAGAATATTTTCGCGTGCAGTCAAGTGGGGGAAGAGTCCCCCGTCTTGAATCACGTAGCCCATGCTTCGTCGGATCGTACAGGCGTTGTTTTCGTCGAGGCGAGTACCTTGGAACTTCACATATCCTGTAGTGGGAGAAATCAATCCCATACACATGCGGAGTAATGTGGATTTACCTGAACCGCTCTGACCTAGTAAAACTAAAATCTTGCCCCTTTGGAGTTCTAAATCCATTGGGGCTAAGACGAGTTGATCACCAAATTTTTTTGAAATACCACGAGCAGTAAGCATATCTTTGATCTTTATCTATCTTTTGTCATGATTTATGAAGATAAAAATATATAATATGCTTAAAGACCTGTCATTACGTTATCTGCTTACCTTCGTGAGCGCTATAGGCCAATGCATTTAATTTATTAGCAATATCGTGACTTGTCACGCCCTCTAAGGCTTGTGGCACTAGCATCGCAGCGTCAAGGGCACTGATATCTTTACTACCAAATCCACGGAACGCAATAGCCCGCTGAGGTTGAATCAGAGATAGACGGTGAAGCTCCTTATACGCAGCAAGAACTTCTGGTTCTCCACCAACTTCTTGATAAGCTTTGCTCACAGCAAGTGGATACTGAGCACGTGCTTCAGCGACCAAAGAAGCAACCTCAGCCTCGGTGCCAGCTTGCAGCATGGCAACTCTAATACGTCCATTCTCTTCAATCCACATCTTAGCTTGGCTCAGTTGAGCGCTCACCGCTTGGTACATTTGGCTTGAAACTTCTGGCAGAAGGCTAAGCTTCGAAACATAAACCATATCAACATCTACACCCCAGCGCGCAGTTTCTTCGCAGATGTCTTCGCAAATAAGATTACCGAGCTCGGTGCGGTTCGCCAAAATATCTTTAAACTCTCGTGTGCCTAGGATCGACGTTGCCGAATGAAACAATAAACTTTGGAAGGATTCTTCCCAGTTCTCTACTTGGAATAATGCCTTGCGTGGATCGGTAATTTTAAATTCAGCCCATAAATCAACAACGATCGTTGTTCCACGAGAATCGTTAACGCTGATGCCGCGGTATTCACGGAAATCCATTTGCTTCGATACTGCTATGACTTTTACCCATGGTAGAACCCGGTCTACTAACCAGTGCAAACCTGGTTCTTCAATAACGCGATTCACAATACCGAATTTAGTCACAACTGCAGAAGTTTCGCTTGCGACTTCGACACTCATAAGCATTTTTAGCATCCAACCTACAGGAATCAAGCCTACGCCCAAAACAAAACCGTATAATAAAGTGGTGTCCATAAAAATTAGCTCCTCATAAAAATAGTGCGAGATTCACAAACGACTTCGTTTTTACGTCTTTCTACGTAATCGTGAAGTGTTCCCTGCTGGAACAGTTGATCTAAGTGACGACCGGATTCTGTGATGTCAATAAGCGTTGCTTCAGCAGCTGATTTAGCGATTTCGACGCCTTTTTCAGCTGAAACGATTCGTTGACGACATTCACCTTCGGCTCGGGAGAACTGTGCTTCTGCTTCTAACTGAGCATTGAAGACGGCGTTGAGAGCCTCAGCGAGCTCGTCGGGAGGACAGATATCGGTAAGATCGACGGAGTTAAACTGCACACCATACTTGCCATCTAATTGAGATTCACAAAAGGTTTTGATGCGTTGGTTTAGCAATCGACGTTCACTACGAATAACACCGTATGACGTCGGACGAAGAACATCTTGTGAGGTGACCATATCCTTGATTGGACTTGGAAGAGATCCGAGTGTGGCTCCCTTTACGATCACGGGTTTTGCTTCGGTAGTTTCACCGCTGAAGTTGGCGATCTCGTTTCGAAGCAAGCACGAGAAAAGTCCTTTGATATGATCAAGTGGCTGTCTTAGCGAGAATAAATACGCGTAGATATTCTCAACATGAATTTGATAACGCAATTTTGAATCTAGGCGAAGCTGAGTGCCATCGGCGGCAAGTGCGATTGTTCCACCTTCCTTGCCAGAGAGATCGAGAATTCGCTCCATGGTCGAAATTTCATGGAGTTTCTGCCACGGCTTCTTAAAATGGATACCCGCACTGTATGTAATGACATCTCTGGGATTATCTTTACTGCGTGATAGGACTTTGCCGAACTCTGAAAGCACGGCGAGGTGTCCTTCTTCCACTTTGAAAACTGATAGAAAGCCAATGACGACTGAAATCACTGCAAAACCTAAAACTAAACCAAGGATAAAATTCGTGTCCATTTAAGGGCTCCTACTTAATTAACTACTGAATCTAATTTTTTTTACAAACGTGGGCTCGAATAATTTCCGCTATGGGGAAGCGCAAAGTTTTTCAGATTGCGGGCATCAACCGTAGAACGTTTCTGAACGCCCATTTTGTTTTCATGATATGCAACAGCAAGCCCGCGGTTCACTTCAACAACGTCATCATTAAAATGAGTGTGTTGATGTGTTACTTCTGGGAGATTATCGGCAATCTCTTGCGTATCGACAATTTTGCCATGCGGAATAAAGCGTCCCTCAGGCACGTGTACACCAACAACAACAGCACCAATGCCGACAAAGCAATTGCTACCGACGATGGAATCGTGCACGACCGCCTTAAAGCCGACAAAGGAACCGTCGCCGATATAACAAGGTCCGTGAATTAACGCCTGGTGAGCCATCGAAACATTTCGTCCGACGTAAATAGCCCAGCTTTCACCGCCGACTTGTACCCATTGCTCTTTCAGTGCATGCATGACGACACCGTCTTGAACGTTTGAGTTATCACCGATAAAAAATGGTGAGCCTTCATCTGCCCGTACAGATGTCTCCGCCGCGATGTGAACATACTGGCCAAGAACGACACGACCAGTGACCGATGCACGGTGATGGATGAAGGAAGATGCAGGAACATGGGCACGTTGGCGAATTTGCGATAACCACTGCACGGACTGAATACCTTGATCCACATGGCCTAAATGTCTTGCGTCATGAGCTGAGCGACCAAGTACAGCGCGAACCCCAGCCGAAGGTCTTGCCACGACTTTGCTGTCGTTTTTATTTTGATTCATTTTCTTGTGAACCCAAACTCCGACAAAGTGCACGAGCAAACCAATCGTAATACCCGTCATCAAATGGCCGGAAACAGTTCCCCATGCCGCGATAACAAATGCAATTGCCGCAATTTTTTCTTCTTGGACAAGATGGACAAAGGTCTTGATATCGATAAGGCGCATACCAACGACACATAAAAGACCAGCTAACCCAGCGAGTGGAATAATCGACAGAGAATTGCTGAAGTACAAAATCGCGACGCCGAGGAGGACAGCATGGAAAAGCGCGGAAAGTTTTGTTTTCCCACCGCTTTGGGCATTGACGCTGGATCTTACAATCACGCCGGAGACCGGCATACCTGAAAATAGACCTGTGACAAGGTTTGCAAGCCCTTGGCCCATGAGTTCAAGGTTTTCGTGAAAAGGTTTTGCCTTACTGATACGATCAACTGCCTTCGCTGATATCAGAGATTCAATCGCAGCTAGCAGAGCGAGCGGCAGTGCGATCATTAGTAAATCAGGCATCATTGATGGATCAATCCACGGCATTGTCATCTTTGGAAATGCTGAAGGAACAACGCCAACGCGATTTAAATCCCAATCAAAGAAGGCTGAGATCGAGGTTACTAGTGCAATTCCGATCAGTGAGCCTGGAATTTTCTGCCAAGGACGAAGTGTGATGACGAAGAGGGCGACGATCAGTCCACACACAACGCCGTGCCATGAAATGGTGTGAATCCATTCCCATTCATCGCCGGTTAGGAGATGTTCGTAGAGATTGCCCTGAAGGCCTAAAAGTTTTGGGACTTGACTGTCGATAAGTTTTAGACCGACGCCAGTCGTAAAACCTGCCAGGACTGATTCAGGAACATGACTAATCAACTTTCCAGACTTCATTGCGCATAGTCCGAGCTGGACAAGTCCCACGATTAGGCATGTCACTGCGACACCTTGCACACCAAATTTCACAGCGATCGCCAAAACCATAGTACTAAGTGCAGCTGCGGGACCGGTGACCTGTAAGGAAGATCCGCCCATAACAGCGGCGACAGCGCCACCGATGGCACCGGCGACAAGTCCAGCAATAGGAGGCAATCCGCAGGCGACCGCAAGTGCAATATTCAGAGGGAGGGCGGTGGCTGCAACTGTTAGCCCAGCAATGAGATCCGAGGACTTATCCTTTGAGTTAAAGACATCTTTCCAGCTAGCACTCCACGCAGTAAAGAGCTCCTTAGCGTTACTAGGAGCAGCGGGCTTTTCCTTGACTGCGCAGCTTCCAGCGTTATTGTTGAGTGTGCGATTGTTTGACTTCCAGAGTGAGCCATAAGTCGCGGTGTGTAACGTTGTTGTTTTCATTTTTAAGGCTATTCTCCCGATTTGCGATCAACTCCATCGAAGACGATGGAGCGATCATGCAATGCGTTGGCTTTAAATAAAGCGGTCAGCTATATGCGTTAAAGAAAATTGAAATTAAGCGATAGGTGGACGAAGGAGGGATTGTCCATGATTCGTAGGAACGGCAGCTGGGCACGCGTTGACGATCTCTAACGAGGTTTCACCAAGCCATTGGTATAAGAAAAGACTAACGACATAAAACTCTTCGCAAGCTTCATCTTCGTAACACTTAGGTTCAAGTGACTGATTTGGATCGGTCGACGTGTCCTCAGTACTAGGTGATTTGTGATTGCGATCGTAATCTTCTTGAGAGAAGTCAGGCTGGGAAATGAGTTCTTCAGTTTGAAATGGGTGAGCGGTATGTGGTTTAACCATAACAGAACCAGCGGCATACACGCCGGAGGCTAAAGTTAAGATTTTTACGACCAATAGAATGATCGCGAAATACCGGCACATGCGCATATGCAGCCCTAATGAGTATGTTCCGGTAAATATGCATTAGGAAGCATATAAATGTCAAGTTCGTCATCTTATTCTTAATGAATTATTAATAATATTATAAAATAATCAGAGCTTATCTTAACCTCTAATCTCCTTGCTAGGCATCGTGAGGCCTTTAGGGAGAGCCGCCGTTGGCATTATAATAACTGAAGTTTTTAATGAATCATTGCTATTCCATAGAAATAAGGTATATCAAACCTCTCTATTTTCTCTCATTTACAAGGAGCATTGGCATGAGTCAGTTGCGAATCTCAGGAATAATGGCGTTAGGTGCATTATTGATGGTAAGCGCCTGCGGCAAGGTGGAACCTAAGGCTCAGCTCGCTTCAAGAGAAATGACAAGTGCCGAAGCACTTTCGGACTTCGAAGAAATTGTCTCAAGTGTAAGAACCCTCTATGGTCCCCTAGAATATAAGAAGCAACGTTTTGGCTTTGATCTTGATGTTGCTGCAGCAGAATTTCGTACCAAAATTCAGAGCGCAAAAACAGACGCCGAGTTCTTTGGCTTATATGCGCAGTTTCTGGCTCGACTTCAAGATGCCCACGTCTCGATCCGTTTCGTTACAAATGCGAGCGGGGTCCACAGTTATAATATCGGACTTTATTTGATCCCGGTTGAAGGTAAAGCCTTGGTGGCGAATGTAGATTCAACAATCGCAGATCAAAATATCGCCTTCGGTGATGAGGTTATTTCTGTTGATGGTGTCGCACCTTTTGAATTGTTAAAAACCATCGTTAAGTATCGTTCGAATGCGAATCCCGTTACTGATCTTACGCAAATCAGCAGCATCTTTGCTCGTGCATCCCATATCGTTGAGTTAACGCCAAAGTCGGCATTCGCTCATATCGAATTTAAACGTAAAGACGGTACGACTTATAGCCGTGATTTAAGCTGGCACAAAGCGATGTTCAGCAATATTCCAGATAAAAATATGGTACGCGGCCCGGTTTCCGGTCGTGCGGTGATCGAATCTGGTTTGCAGATTGAATCTAATATTTATACCCAAGCTATGGCTCATAACTATGCTATGGGATCCGTGGTTCCGTTCTTCATAACGAGTCAAGTGACTGCGGCTAAGGGTCTTATTCGTGTCACTGCGAACGAAACTTACCTTAAAAAATACAAACTTGATCCTGCATCCAACCCAGAAATTTTCGCGGCACTTTATCAGCATAAAGACAAACTAGTGCTATTAGTGCGCCAACCAACATATAGTCACAGCGCACCTGAAAAGTTTAGCAATCAAGATTACATGAATGCGTATCGTGCGATCCTTGATCAATATGAAAAAGTCGCGCAAGTGCTAGTACTGGATCAGACCCATAATGGCGGCGGATCATACTGCGAAGATTTCTTTAGACTCTTTATCAACGAACAAAAGGGTGGATTTGTCCAACGCATGCATGCGGACCGCAAGTGGATGGTTGATTTAAGGACATGGACTCCGACCTCCGGAACAACCCAAGCAACCGAAGCTGATCGTGCGATGTTTGCCGCTGCAAACTTGGTTGAGGCAGCTTACGATGCAGGCAAGTCTTTAACAGATGAAGCCATTCCATTGATGAATGGCGTGAACATGGTTAGCCCAGATGACGCTTATACATGGAAAAAACCAATGCTCGTGGTTGTGGACGAGCTGTCGGCAAGTTGTGCGGACGCTTTCCCCGCTTTAATTAAAGCCGGGAAAGTCGCCCCGATTTTTGGCGAGCGCACACTAGGTGCTGGCGGCAACGTCGAAGAAACCGTTACTACATCTAATAGCCAGTCAACTGTGCGTCTGACCCGTGGCTTATTTGCAGCGTACAAGCCATCTGGCGTCTATGATCCGGCTGACTGGGTTGAAAATAACGGCGTTGTACCTGATATCGCTTACAAGCATACAGTTGAAGACGTGCGGGCGGGATATTTAAAATATGTCGAGACGTTCTCGGATAGCGCCATTGCATTAATTAAATAGAATGCATAGGTATTTGTATGGATTGTGTTGACAGCAAAGCCGCGAGGCTGTAATCATGCCGGGCTTTAATAACGTTCTTAATTTTTATCCTTTTGGGGAGTAAACGATGCGATCAGTTCTTGTTGCTTTTGCAATGTTTTTTGTTGTCGGTTCAGTGGCCCACGCTGAAGAATCAAACTGCAAAGTCGTTTCCTCTGAGTTGAAATATGAAATCGAAGACGGTACGGGCAATACCGAGTGCAAAACTGCGGAAGAGCCAGTTGCTTGCTACTGCGTCTACACTCAAAAATGCAATACTGAAGCTGGCGTGAAGTTCTCACAAGGTTCAACTCTATTAGGTTGTGGCGATAAGAGAGCATGCAACGAGTTCAGAACTTATGGATTCACATGCGCGAATTTTGAAGGTCAATAATACGATCTTATTTTGATAGTCTAGATAAAACAAAGCCCATCAGTTTACTGATGGGCTTTGTTTATTAATATAACTACATATAACTTTAAAATATTATTAATAATCATTAAAAACATCTCAACTTGAACAGACGCAGAGTTCAAGCTTTGGAGGTGTTTTATGCTTTTAAAAATCAATGATTTTGAGCAGATAACGATCTTTGCCCAAAGATACGGTGCCATCAGCGGTAGCGATATAACAGCAGCCGCTTTGGCAGAATTTAGTGTTTATGGGTTATACCTCAAGTGCAAGGATCGGGAAGAGCAAGGATCATTGATAGGTGGGTTTGCAGTTGGTAACAAAGGGCCCTTCCGCTCCCTTAAGGCTCTGGTGGATCCATCTCCAGTTGCCCTTGATCATCTGGTCGACGCGGAAATCTGCTGCTTATGGCTAGCGAGAGAACATCGCACGATGAAGAATCGCTTGCGAATGGTCTGGGCTATGTATGCGGCCCTTTATGCTGAAGGTCATCAGCGTGTGCTCGCGATCACGACCAAAAAAAGATTATGGGAAAAAGTTTATCAGCCGAGTGGCGCGCAATTTATGGCCCAAGCCAAAGCAGATTTTGGTTTGGGTGTCATAAAGCCAGCTTGGCTTTTTACGATATCGCGTCGCAGTGTCTTAGTTCTTGGTTTTTTCAATGTGCTACTTCGTCCTATCAATCAACTGTGTAACAACAAAACTTAATAATGGAGAAAAAAATGCAGTTATCACTTGTCCAACGTGAAGAGTTCTTAGCCCGTCTCACCACAAACCTGAATAAACAATGGGAATGTATTCTTTCAGAGAATTCGCTTTTAAAGCGCATGCAATCACAACCAATCTCCAAGGAACTCTACGCTCAGTATATGATCGAAACATTTCATTATACCAAGCATAACGCTAGAAATCAGGCTCTAGTCGGTGTGGTTGCCAGCAATATCTCAGGTGGCTATCAGAAGTTTTGTATGGAGCATGCCGCTGAGGAAACCGGCCATGAATATATGGCGCTTCACGATCTAAAAGCCATCGGCATTGATATCGCTACGGTTGAGCAATCAACACCGCTACCAGAGACCGAAACACTCATTGCTTATCTCTATTATATTTCTGCAACAGGCAATCCCGTGCAACGCCTAGGATATAGTTTCTGGGCTGAATCCGTCTATGGATACATCAGTCCTATTCTCACAAAACTTCGCTCTGATCTAAAATTGATTCCGTCGCAGATGACATTTTTTATTGCGCACTCTGATATCGACGCGGATCACGCGGAAGAGGTCAAGAAGGTCATGCTGCAGAACTGTCGTACCCCCGAAGATTGGGCAGCAGTAGAACGAGTGATGACTACAAGCTTAAGTCTTACGGCGCAAATGCTGACAGCAATTGATTGTTTCCATTCTTAAATGGAGAATTGGGGAGAAGTGTGTCTCCCCAATCCTCTTTATTGCTTTTGAGCAACATAACTTGCAGTCGGCGACGAATCTAGATCAAACAATGAAATCGATGTTTGATTGCTAGGAACAATCACCGAATTGTATGTGGCTGCCATGATCGATGCTGTTTGAGTCGCAGCATTACAGTTTGGAGTATTCTGAATAATTTGCTTCTCGACGCCAGCTTTCCATGAAGAAGTTCCACATTGTGAAGACCAGTACGATTGAGAAACTAAAGTAGCGTCATAGAGAGTCAGATACTGGCTAGCAAATTTATAAGTAACATTATAGCCGCCAGCTTTAGCGACAGATGCACTACCTACTGTGTAGGTTCCGACAAATCGAGCGGCATATTTCTGCTTAGCGCAGGCAGTACCGCTATACGAGGTTCTGGTTAAGGTCAGATTCGAACCCGCAATCGTAATAACGTTTGTTTCGGAATTCCCATCTGCAGGAACGGTAGCCGCACAAGGAGTTTTCCAAGATCCTTGAATCTGCGACGTGAATGTTGCAAGACTTGCACTGGCTTCAGGTGCTGGAGTGACGGGTGTAGTGCCGGGTGGTGTCTGTGAATTGGGTGCGGGGGTTGCCGCAGGTGCCGGGCTATCACTAGTTTTTGAGTTGGTACAACTCACAACCATAAATGCGACAACAACAGGGATTATCTTCAACATCAGTTACATCCTTTATACAACGCACAACTACAGCAATAGAACCGACGAACATCGTCGGTAAAGCTTGTTGTGCAATTGCTAGACCAGTAGAGTGTTCGATAAATATGACAGTAAATCTGGTCTGTTGGGTTTGTGGGGTCAATGAGCGGAGTGGATGAGGTGTCTAAAGTTTTGACACTTGTTTGATAGTATTAACTGTACGTCAAACCTTTAACATGTGATTATATTGCAATAATTTATTTTATCGCTTCCTAGGTGGGATTTATGAATATTCATTTTATGGTAGCTATAGGCATCACGGTGGGTCTGTACTCTTGTCAAACCACCTCCGGCACCTCAAGTTTAGCATCTGCGCCCAAAAAACCAGTGGATCTGCCTATGGTGAGTGTTGTGTTTGTCGCCAATAACTCGCTCGCAATTCAAGAACATGGTGATGCTCTTTGTAAGATTGTTGAGAAATTAAAAGATGAAGGTCTAGCTAAGCTTTCTCATAAGATCTGTGAGGATGACGCGACTTGGATAGGCTATGACGCCAAGGTAGGATTGAAGGATAGTAACGAAATATTTATAGCTAATCTTGCCGCAATTCGTAATGTTTTTACCCTCGCCACTGCCGTCGCCGGTAAAACTGGTGGGATCGCTATGCAGCGACTGCTATCCACCGAAAATACGCTATTTGAACAAGACATTTCGCTATTTGTTGGTGAGAAGATTAAAAAGTTTGAGGCTGAAATCGAAAAATCACCAAACTCGGCAGATAGCGCAAAACGGAAAGAACAATATGCTAAGTTCGTTAAATGGGCGACCAGTCTCAATGAATATTATCAGAAGCACGATACTGCGGTCGTAAACTAAGTTTTCTAAGTGCGTAAAATATAAACGCTAGATTCGACGTCGAAGGTGGATTACTTTCGACAAATTGAATTCAATAGGAACGGCCCAAGCACAAGGGGGCTCCATGCAGAAAATTCCTGAATTTAGGCGCAGAGCCGCACAGATTTCACCGCAGAATCGATTTGAAACGACTCATCACGTTCCTGATTTTACCGATCTTGAATACGATGAATCGATGCAGGTTGACGAGAGAAATGTTCCGACGGAATTTATCATCGACCATGCTCGTTCTATTTTAACCAAGAACGATAGTCCGGATATTGGTTTTACCTTTAGTGTAAATGCATACCGCGGATGTGAACACGGCTGCTCTTATTGCTATGCACGTCCAACTCACGAAACACTTGGAATGAATGCTGGAGTCGATTTCGAAAGTAAGATTATGGTGAAGCAGGAGGCGCCTAAGCTACTGAGACTGGCGCTAGCAAAAAAATCATGGAAACCAGCGCCCATTTTTATGTCGGGTGTTACCGATTGTTATCAGCCGGCAGAGCGCCGCTTCCGCTTGACGCGGAGTTGCCTCGAGGTGATGTTGGAGGCTCGTAATCCCTGCATTATTATTTCAAAGAATGTACTGATGCTCAGAGACCTGGACCTTCTAAAGGAGTTGGCTGCAAGGCAGTTGGTTCATGTTTATAGCACTATTACAACGCTCGATCCTGAGTTGGCATTGGTGATGGAGCCTAGAACAGCGACTCCAGCATCGCGGCTTCAAGCAGTGAAGAAATTATCTGAAGCGGGCGTTCCTGTTGGTGTGATGATGGGCCCCATTATTCCTGGTCTCACGGACCATGAGATTCCAAAATTAGTCAGTGCGGCAAAAGATGCCGGAGCGCAGGCATTTTCGTATACGATACTACGTCTACCGTTAAATGTTCGCCCCATCTTCCTTGACTGGCTGCATCGCCATCGCCCCCTACGGGCCCAGCATATCGAGTCACTGATCAAAGATGTCCGCGCCGGAAAAATGAATAACTCAGAATTTGGCGAACGGATGACCGGATCGGGAGTTTATGCAGAGCAGATTCATCGGAGTGTAGGGGTGTTCTCAAGGAAGTTTGGTCTTGATGACTCTTTGCCAACTTTAGATATCAGTAAGTTTCGTCGCCCTTATACGGGCGAGCTTAAGCAGCGAGATCTGTTTCCGGATTATGACTGAGCTAAAAACGGGTCTATTAAACATGGACTCAACGCAACAACTCTCCGACCGAAACTGACAACGCCCTACGCACTGCAATCCACGTAATGAATATGCTTGAGGGAATC
>CAZUYQ010000031.1:42163-43169 GCA_964624705.1 uncultured Polynucleobacter sp. | reverse complement strand
TCGAAAGGATGCATTGGGAGGATTTTATTTTTTTCTTGCCATTTCACATAACAGGGCAACCAAATAGCAATGTAAATATCCAGGTAATTCCTAGTCGCCAAAGCGGACGGCCTTTTCGCTTCATTTCAACAAAGCAAAGCAAGAACACAATTCCCAGTGCGCTCACTAAGTCTGAAAATATTTGATAGACGAAATTTTCGGGAAACGGCGGGAAGACGCTCCATATACTTGTATCTTTTAGTGTGAATAGCGTCACTAGACTATGCGAGATCAAAATTAATATAAGAAGTATTCTTATCATTTTAGATCACCTTTGGATTTCCTGAGTTTGTCAGATAATCCATCGTGAGAACCAAGTTGTCTCTCAGGCACGTTTTTCCAAAGAAAATCTTTGAGTTCTTCATTTCGCTTCGCGTGTAGGGGGTAGATGCACTTATTGTCGTCGCGATTGGTGTCACCAACGACGAGTAAGCGAACATCTGTTTGCGTGTTGTTTATGAATGTATGAGAAATACCAGTTCCAGGAACAAAGCCAATAGCATCACCAGGCTTCAAATCGTAGATATCACCATCGATCCAAGCTTGTGGGTAACCTTCGATCACATACACAAATTCTTCCTCAGTTTTCTCGGCGTGGGGCCACGATGTGCGTCTGCCTGGCTTTAAAACCTCATGGTGAATACCTAAACGGTTAAAGCCGAATGTTTTGCCAAATGGCGACCCTATACTGAGCAATTCGTCACTGCCAGGATAGTGAGCGTCATCCATTTCTTGGATTTCAGAGTAGTGCTTGATGCAAGAATGGCGGAAATTAAGTCGTAGGTTTTTTAAAGTGGCATGGATGTCACTCCAACCATACGCAACTTCTTTGAGTCGCTTGCCGCCTATCTCTTCCCATTTTTCGCTTACGGGCTTACCACCCATAGCTGCATAAAATTTACAGGTAGGATTCTCTTCAAGGACCCACAGCATCATACTTTTGAAGCCGTCGCGGCTCAGTTGTTCA
>CAZUYQ010000031.1:40222-42153 GCA_964624705.1 uncultured Polynucleobacter sp. | reverse complement strand
AATCAAGAAATAAATCTTTTCCAACTCCTTTGCCCTGAAATTCTTTTCTGAGATAAATCGCGTAGATCTCGCAGTCAAAAGAGAGGTCGGTAGCTCGGCTCTTGCCTCCATTACTAAACCCAACGACATTTCCTTCAAGATCTTTTGCAACAAAGAGATGAGTAAACTCACCATCTGCCGCAATGATCTGTCCCCACATGAGCTCTCGTTTTTCGTAACTTAAAGACGCTAGGTAATCGTCTGGCACGATCCCGTTATACGTTGTGCGCCATGTATCAACATGAATCCTGGCAATGGATGAAACATCACGTTTTGACGCAGATGTTATCGTAAAATTATGTCGCATTGCTTAACCTCAGAAATAAACTCATTGATGCTCATAGGCTCTTTAATAATCGCATCACCTTTGCAAACAAAGTACGATGTCTGAATATATCTCATAGAAAAATACTCAGATGTTCTTCGAAACGGAACTTCAAATCCTTCTGGTAGTTCAGGATCGGTTCCGGTAGCGATCAAAAATGTATATTTTCCTGCAACTGCGCGTCCGAGCTGCTTTTGCCTGGTGATAAGATCAGTAAGCCGATCAAAGAATATTTTCATCGTGCCACTCATGGCGTACCAGTAAACCGGAGTTGCAAAAACAATTGCACGATGTTCTGTCATGCGGTTGATCACCTTTAGGAAGTCGTCGTCAGATTCATTGCCGTATGAGTAAGGAGAGATGTTGAGGTGCTTTAGATCTACAAACTTAATAGTGTCGCAGTTGCCAAATATGCTTTGCACTGCTCTAAGTGTATTGCTGCTGCTTCTTGCACTGCCGAGAATGATAAGGGAAGACGAGTGACTAGTCATGTAAGTGAGCCTCCCAGCACAAGGCTACTCTACGGAAGAAGTATATCAGGGAAAACTCTGAAGAAGGTCAGAAGGATAAGAGTGCGATCGGTGGGACTTGAACCCACACGTCTCTCGACACATGCCCCTCAAACATGCGTGTCTACCAATTCCACCACGATCGCATAAAACACTACCAAACCAGGGTCAAACTCATTGCACAAGAAAACATTCTTATCTTCCGAACGCCTACCAAAATTAACTGAGCAGTAAAAAACGAACAGATTAATTTTGTGGAGCGGTCGCCGGTGCTTGCGCAGCAGGGGTCACAGGAGCAGCTGCTGGCTCAGATGTTGCCGGCGCGCCTTGCCCAAGCTTTTCCATCAATCCGGTTTTGCCAGAACGACCTTGCAGAACCGTTAGAGCAATGGACGTTAACATGAAGATACCTGCTGCACCGTAAGTTAAGCGCGTCAGGAATTTGTTAGCGCCAGTGGCACCGAATAAGCCAGAAGAATTGCCGCCACCGAAAGCTGCGCCTACTCCACCAGCGTTTCCGCCTTGAACGAGGACGACGAGAATCATAAAAAGTGCGACGATAACATGAACAGTAGTGACTAGGGATTCCATGGAATAACCTTTGATGTGTGTCTGCAGTTATTAACAGTCCCAAATATTGAGACGAAACTCTTTGCCCATCTTACATGATTTAAAATGGTGGCGCCTCCCAGAATCGAACTGGGGACACATGGATTTTCAATCCATTGCTCTACCGACTGAGCTAAGGCGCCATAGTCCATAAAAGGGAGTCCTTTTCTAAAGCTGAGATCCCATTTAGTCAAGGAGTTTTGTCAGTGCATCTGATACGCTAGCAAAAAATGGAGGGTTGATCGATGCAAGCTCATGAAATAACTAAACCTATTGTCTATGCTGGACCTTGTATGGCCGAGTCTTTAGAGCTGCTGCATGCTGTGGCAGAGCCGCTTACAAAATTAGCACAAGAACTAAATTTTGATCTCACGTTTAAATCTAGTTTTGACAAAGCAAATCGCACCTCGATCGACGGCTATCGTGGTCCAGGTATCGAACAGGCGATG
>CAZUYQ010000031.1:39070-40212 GCA_964624705.1 uncultured Polynucleobacter sp. | reverse complement strand
TCGGAAATTAAGACTAAGTACAAAGTCGGAATCCTAACTGACATTCATGAGACGCATCATGCCGCAGCGGTTGCGCCAGTCGTGGATGTCTTGCAGATACCAGCATTTTTGTGCCGTCAAACTGACTTGCTTGTCGCGGCCGTTGACACGGGGCGCATGGTCAATATCAAGAAAGGCCAATTTATAGCCCCTGGCGGCATGCAAAACGCAGTCGATAAATGCCGCGCAGCAGCAGCAGCAAAGGGCATTCCACTGCGAGTAGCTCTCACCGAACGTGGCGCTTCATTTGGCTATGGAAATCTTGTGGTCGATACCAGGGCATTCCCGATTATGGCGCAGACAAAAGTGCCGGTTATATTTGATATCACCCACTCGACGCAATTGCCTGGAGCAGGCGTTGATGGAAAATCATCGTCAGGTGAAAGGCAGTTTGCGCCAACACTTGCGCGAGCCGCGCCCGCGACGGGATATCTTTCAGGATATTTTTTGGAGGTTCATAAGAATCCAAACGAGGCGAAGAGCGATAAAGCGGCCCAGTTGTCAATCAAACAAGCGGAACTGCTTTTACGTCAATTAATTCCGATGTGGCACGCAGCGCGGGCTTACGCAGAGATTGATAAACATTTCATGGATTAGTAGATAGTTCTCTGCTTATTCGACTTGATCGCGCGATGAATCGCTTTTCATTGTGCGATTTTTTGCAGTTTTTGGGCCTTTACCGGCAGGGCTACAGGCCCCTGCAGACAATAATTGAGGTTCAGATCGTCTAAAAGCAATCCACCCCTCGCCGCGCGATGGCGTGCTATTGCATTCGATGGATTTTTGATGACACTCGTCATCACGTGCAATAAGCCGATCATCAAGATACCAGGCCGAAAAGCCCTCTTTAGTTTTGCACACAGGTTTTTCTTTACGCCATGAACAACGCTCGTCGACAAGCCTCACACGGTCGACTTTTTTCTGAACGAACCATCCCTCACGGGTTGGATCACTGCCGCAGGCAAGTGTTTCGCTATTACAGCTGCGGCTATGCTTTAGCAGTTGGCCATTGACATACCAACCTTGTGCTGGAGTGCCGATCGCATTGCAGGTGGCAATACTCTTTAGGCCTGTAGGTGATTGAATTTGAGTCCACAATATCG
>CAZUYQ010000031.1:33863-39060 GCA_964624705.1 uncultured Polynucleobacter sp. | reverse complement strand
CGTGCAGGGCGCGGTCGTCTCGCCAATCTCTAATGTGGGGCGCGCAGTAAAATTGAAACGTGCTTGTACTTTTTCGGCGTGAATATCCGCTTGGTGAGTTATGAGCTCATCTGACGTCGCTGTATATTGACCGCTTTCATAGACTCCTCCAGCATTATTTGTAATTTTCCAATGCAGACGCATTTGACTTGCAGCGGATGCGTTGTCGGATTCCGTTAGGGAAGCACTGACGTGAAGCGTCTTCTGATCTTGGATTGGGCTGCGACAAATAAGCTCCGAAATACGAGAAATATTTGACTCGGAATTTACTTCTGAAACCGTTTGTGTTGTTTTGCAAGAAAAGGCTATTAAGACAAGCGTGATGCTGAAGAGCAATCGCATTGCAAAATCCCCAATCGAACTGTTAAAAATTTTCTTATTCTGCCTACAAGAAGCTCTTCGTATGGTCAGGGCATTTCTTTAATTTTGGTGATTTGGTAGGAAAATAAATCACTGTTAAGTCTAGGTTAAATACTCGATTTCAGGATTCTGACAATTCTTCGCGAATGGCCTGAATCGTTCCTTGAATTATTTCTGATGGTTCGCTAATGAGTCTATCAAGTGCCGTCGACAGCCTTTGATCTGCTTGTACATGCATTGCTATCAATGCATTACGCATCAAGCCTTCTCTCTTGGCCCTGGTAGCAGGCGTTCCGCCAAAGAGATGTTCATACAGCGCTTGATCCATTGTGGCAACAGAGAGGAGATCCAGTTCAGAACCAAGGCGGAGATGCGTCTTAGCAATAGTACTGCTCTCAATGCCACGATTCCAAGGGCATACGAGCTGGCAGATGTCGCAACCGAACATATAGCGACCGATCCAAGGCCAGAACTCTTTTGGAATCAATCCCCGATTCTCAATGGTCCACCAAGATAAACATTTTCTAGCATCAATTTGATAGTCGCGGTCAAGTGCGCCAGTGGGACAGTGAACCTGGCAACGTTTGCAAGAACCACAGCCGCCTTCGGAAGTACGTTCGCGGTGTCTTAGCGTGGGAGTTGTAGTGGATTTCTTTATGTCGCCTGGATCCCAGGTGGTTAAGACCTCTCCTAAGAGAAAAAAGCTTCCTCGTTTTGGATGAATAACGCAGGTGTTCTTACCAATAAAACCTGCCCCCGTATTTGCGGCTAAAGCCCGTTCTAGCAGAGGGACAGAGTCCACTGTGATGCGGTAAGTTGGTGGCTGTTCGTCGGTGAGTGAGGCTGAATTTACGAGTTCAGAGAAGAGTTCTTCGAGCGTGGTTTTAAGCACTTTGTGATAGTCTTTGATTCTTGCATACATTGCGATCCGCGGAGCCGCGGTCGTATCTCCGCGTTGCCACTTATCACCTAAGTAATAGGGCAAACCAAACACCCAGGCGGTCTTTGCGCCTTCGAGTAACATAGCGGGATTAGCGCGAACAGGAAGATTGCGCGCGAGATATTCCATCCCAGCATGCCTTCCCTCTTCGATCCACTCCTCGTACCATCTAAAATCTTGTTCGACATTGAGATGGGCTACTCCAAAGAAAAGCAGCCCATGCTTTTCAGCGATGGATTTCGCAAGTGCGAGTGCGTTCTTAAAATGGGTTTCGGAAGAGTTCATAAAATATAAAGAAAGTCGATCTTTGCCAAAGTTGACGGGTATGTGCATGGGACTTACAATAAAGTCTAGACCATTTCAACGTTCTTCGTGAATCTATATTGGAAAAGGAGTTCCTATGATCATCCGTACGAAGGGAATCGTGCGTGCATCAGCGGCTGCCGGCATTATGCTGGTATCGGCAATGGCTAGTGCTCACGTTGGTGAGCATCTGTACAGCGACGCAAAAGCAAAAATTGTTACTTTGAAGCCCGCCGACTATAAGGCGGAGATGAAGGCATTGATCGCCGAGGGGTATGATATTGCTGGCGTTGATGTCGACGCAGGGACCGTTGATGTCGTTGTTGGAGAGCAACAATTTGACGTCGTTTCAAGTCAAAAAGGTATGAGTATTTTAAATGTCCGGACTGTCGATCCGATGCGTGCTCCGGATTCGAAATACACGCCTTTTGATAAGTTAACCACCCTTCTTAATGATTTTGCAGCGAAATATCCCAATCTTGTAAAGTTGGAGTCAGCTGGCAAAAGCCATGAAGGTCGAGATATCTGGGCAGTAAAAATTAGTGAGAACGTTGGCACGCATAATCCAGCGAAACCGGTAATATTTTTTAATGCGATGCATCATGCTCGTGAAGTCATGACTACTGAGGTTGCGCTCGATATCATCGAAACCCTAACAAAGGGCTATGATGGCAACGACCGCATCAAAAACTGGCTTGTGCGCAACGAGATTTGGATTGTTCCGATGGTGAATCCAGACGGTAACAACAAAGTCTGGACGTCGAATAGTATGTGGCGCAAGAACACTCTTGGCGGATACGGCGTCGATATCAACCGTAACTATCCTTATAAATGGGCTGCATGTAATGGTTCAAGCGATTCAAGATCGTCAGATACTTACCATGGCCCATCGGCAGGTTCTGAGCCAGAAACTCAGGCTATGATGAACCTCGTCGCAAAAATAAAGCCCGTTTTGTCGATCAGTTATCATTCTTATAGTGAATTGGTTATTTATCCTTACGGCTGTGACAAAGAGTATGTTGCTGATCGTGAAATTGTCGAAACTGTCGGTAAGACTTTAGCTGGGCGACTAGCTAAGGATACTGGCGGTGGAACTTATAAGCCAGGGACTTCATGGGAGATTCTATACGGTGTTGACGGCGGTGATATTGACTGGTTCTACTCTGAACACGATGTCCTACCATACGTCATCGAAGTCAATTCGACCGCTCAAGGTTTTCAACCAGCATTTAGCTGGCGTCAAAAGACAGTTGAAAAAATGCGTGCTGGTTGGGGCTACATGATGGACCGCCTCGAGCAATCCGGTATTCGTGGTCAAGTGGTTTCAAGAGAAGGTCGTCCCATCGCTAGTGGCCAAGTGATTGTCGAATCTATGGCGACTCCTGCTCAAGATGCAGCGGCCATACGCCCTTGGCGCATTAAACCTGATGGCAGCTTCCATGTTATTACCGGACCCGGCATGTACCGAGTGAAAGTTGTGAGTGGAGACGAAAGTTGGGAACAAGAAGTGACCGTCGGTGGTACTAGATCTGACCTAGATGTGCATTTGAATTAATTTAAGGTTTGAATTTTTAAAAAGGTAGTTTAGCGTGATGCCAAACTACCTTTTAAAATATCATCCAAGTTTTCCTGTGTTTTTTATTGCGATAACAAGATCTTCGTAACTTGCCGCCTTACCCCACCACAACTTTTGTGACAATCGTGCTTGCTCAATCAGCATCGGCAAACCATCTTGGGTTTTTATCCCGCTGTCAAGGGCAGCAAAATAGAGCGCACTTGGTTTGTCATAGATGAGGTCAACGAACGCGCCCTGATAACCGGCTAGTGCACTTGTAAATTCTTTTAATGCCGGTTCTAAGTTGCTTGATACTGAGGCTCCTTGAACCAGCAATGTTTTTCGGTGATTCGAGTGATGCAGTGATTTGTTTAGGTCGCCTGCGGACCAATCTTGAAATTTAAGTTTAATTTTTTTATCGCTAACAAGATCCATTAGCTGTTTATCACGATGAGTTCCTCTTCGTAGGATGTGGATTGTTTGAAGTTTCTTCCGAGGTAGATTTACTATGTAATCAATAATCGATTGTGCAGCTCCACCGGAACCCATCATCACGAGATGTTCGACTTCTTCAATGCTCACATCCATGCGCTCTAGACCAGTAGCAAATCCTGCACCGTCGGTTGAGTAGCCGACCCATCCATCACTGCCGCGTACTAACGTATTGACGCTGCCGAGTTTTTCTCCGGGCAAAAGAGAGGCCACCAGATTCTTGTGGGGTTTAGTAATGTTTAGGCCTACTCCACCAAGTTTCCAAAATATATCGAGAAACGTGCTTACACTTTCCTGAGCAAGATTAAAATTCACATAAATCTGGTCGAGTCCAAAAATCTGAATGGCGCGATTATGCATAGACGGGGAAAGCGTATAGAAGGCATCCTGCCCGAGTAGGCCAAGTAATCTGGTACTTCCATCGATTTGCCTGGGGTGAACCGCTGACATAATTGATGAATATCCTAGGTATGAAGTTGGGGCAAATAACTTGAAAGCAGTGAGGAGTAAGCTTGATCGGTGGAACGCGCAAAACGAACATCCATAAGAAAATTTGTTGGTTGTCCGCCCAGGGCCTTTATTTTTTTTACGGTGGCGTGAACTTGCGCTTCGCCATGAGGAAATTCAGGAAGTGTAGATAAGTCAAGAACGATGGGGGCACCTTTTCTAAGTTCACATGTAGTTACAATCAGGGCACGATCAAGATCCAGCGTGCGGATGTAACCTATGTCGGTTTTTTTGCCGGATTCGATTTTAATTTTTAAGAAGAGATGACGCACAGTTAGAACTTTTGTGCGAATCCATCGCGAAGAGACGATCGATATTGCTAGAACCAATGCCAAAATTCCGGCAAGCCACACAAGGCTCAACCCATGGGGGTCACCCGAAATTGCACTCACTGCTTCGACACCTAGATGATCCATCGTCGCCAAATCTTGTTAAGTTTCATGGAAAAATGCTAACGTCGCGTCTTGTACCAGCGTAAGGTTAAATTTTCTACAATTAATCGTATCATGCCCAGATGGAATTATGGAAATATTCAATAATATAAGCTCATTAAAGGATTTTCGGGGGTCTAGACGCACCTCCCTCACCATCGGAAACTTTGATGGGTGTCACCTGGGGCATCATGCGCTCATTTCTTCCATTGTGAATCGATCTCGACAACACGGGCTTCTTGCTACGATTTTGACATTTAATCCGCATCCGATAGAAACGCTTGGAATTATTGATAAAATTCCTCGTATTCAATCATTAGAGGATCGTTTGAAAACCTTTAAAACCCTTGGCGTTGATTGTGCGGTTGTCCTACCCTTTGACCGGACCATGAGTCAATTATCTGCAGAAGAGTTTGTGACGTCTATTTTGTTGGACGGAGGTGGAGTTCGCTTTATGGCCGTTGGCGAGGACTTTCGATTTGGTCATAAGCGAGCTGGAGATATCGAGTTACTTCGAAAGATCGGCGACTTGAAGGATTTTTCGGTTCAAATTATTCCTCCCGTTCATAT
>CAZUYQ010000031.1:0-33853 GCA_964624705.1 uncultured Polynucleobacter sp. | reverse complement strand
TAAGGAAATTGTCTCGAGCACTCGAGTTCGTCGTTGTTTGATGGAAGATGCAGATCTTAAAACGGTGGAGGCCATACTTGGGAGGCCTTGGCGTTTTAGTGGGCGAGTCAGTGATGGCGACAAGATTGGTCGAACCATTGGCTTTCCTACTGCAAATCTAGAAATGATAAAAACCCTTATTCCGAAGCACGGCGTTTACGCTGTGAGAGCAACAAACTTTGAACAGAACTTAATTGATGTTCCAGCTGTCATGAATATTGGCGTGCGGCCGACAGTGAACGGACGACATTTGCGTGTGGAAGTACATATCCTCGCTCGGAATGATTTGGATCTATATGGCAAGGAACTTGAAATTGAGCCTGTACAGTATCTAAGACAAGAAATGAAATTTGAAGGCCGTGAGCAACTCATGCAGCAAATTGCTAAAGACTGCGACGTTGCAAGGCAGCTCCTCTAATTTAAGGAATATAATTAACGGAGACCGGTGTGATCGTGGTTGTTCCGTTCACTAAATCCGCAACATAAACTTCGGAATCAATCGTTCGAGTCGATACCCAGGCCATTGAGTAAGCGCTAGCGGTTGCTCCCGGATTTACAACGAGGCTTCTTAAGGTCAAATCGCGATTAGCTACAACCGAATTAATAGTTAGATCGCAGAAGTTACTAGCAAGTACGGGTTGTTGAGTTGTGCTTGATTTTGTATCGAGTTGTTTAAATATAAACATATTGGATGTCTTGGCCGATATCGAACTCACCGTAATGGTGGTGCCGTAAGTGATGTTTGGCTCTGGGTCGCATCTGCCCGCTACCCCGCTGATAGCAAAAACGGTATCGTTATCGGCCCCAAGGTAACCCGATAAAACCTTCACACCCTCAACTGTCAGAATACCTTCGTCACTACCAGATGAGGAATAGGAATGGAGTTCACCTTCGATCGGAACTTTCTTTTTATTGGCGTCGAGAATATTACCTATTTCAGTTTTCATATTTGCCGCTGAGATACTGAGTGAACGAAAAACTAAGAAACGACTTGCGCTGCCTGAGGTATGGAGAGGGCCTGCATCTACGAAGGATTTGTTTGGTGCATCAGTAATAAGCGTCGCCTTGGTCGCAGACGAGGCTGTGGCAGCGGAGGAAAACGTGTTAGCAACGAAATTAACTTTACCGACTGTTGTCGAGCTCTCGATACCAACGAGATTGTATCCACTTGCCACAGGCAACCAAAAGGCATTGAGCCAACGACTACTCGTATTGCTAATTGTGCTTGTCGTGGTTGGCGCGTTCACGGCAGCAACGCTAAGTACACCGCTTTCGCTTAAGTAAGACAAAAGAGCGGAGTCAGGGGAAAAAGCATATTTGCGATTGTTAAGGGGATTATTTGCAATCGTACTACTTGAGATAAGAGTGCAGGATGTTCCAGCAAAATTACATAGAACGAGGCCACGTCCAGTTTCGTTTGTACCAAGGACGAGTATATAATTTCCGTCTGGCGATAATAAGGCGCTGTCTTCGGTAGTCAGGCCAGTATTGGTAGACAGCTGAGTGAGTCCTGAAAATGCTGTTCCGACCGTCGTACGTGTCATTGTGAAAACCCGGGACACGCCGGCATTACGTCCACTTACGAAAGCAATTTTGGTCCCGTTTGCAGATAACGAGGGAGAATCATCGATATATTTAGGGTCAAAATTAACAAGCGTATTACCACTGCGTTCTGTCTGGCGAGGCGCATCATTCGCATTTCGGTTGTTACTGCAGGACGCGCTCAGGATGGCTAATAGGGACGCAAATAAAATTTTGCTGGACGGCATGTATGATCTCCAAAATCTAGACTATTCGGGACTTTAATCGGCTTAGGGGCGCCTGTCCAGCGATCAGTGGCATCAAATTCTAAAACTCTATGATAGACCAGACGAACATATGTGGTAGAAATAAGTCTGTGAAATCAATTTATTCAGGGTGATGCATGTACATTCGATCGTCCACAGATCATGCCGGTGCTGTTGCAGCGATCGATATTGGCTCGAACTCCATTCATATGGTGGTTGCTCGCATGGATCGGCAAGGACATCTTGAAGTCCTTGATTCCGATAAAGTCAGTATACGCCTTGGAGCATTTCTACAACCAGATGGAACGATGTCTCGAGAGGGTCAGCTGAAGGCCATTCGAACCATTGCACACATGGCAGAAATCACTTCGGCTTATAAGGCGACAGTCAGAGCCGTGGCGACGCATGCGTTTCGCGAAGCTTCAAACCATGTCGATTTGATTGAAGAGATTTATACGCGGACTGGTATTCGTATCGAAATTATTGATGGAGTTGAAGAAGCAAGGCTTGTTTACTTAGGTATGCGCTATGCACTGCCATTGGAGCATCAAGTCTGCCTGGGCATGGATATTGGAGGAGGATCGACAGAGTTTATTCTTGCTCGTGGCGATGATGTTCGCTTCGTCACATCGGTTAAGGTAGGCGCAGTCACTTTGACCGGACGACATCTTGGAACCGGTACACCTAGTCCTTCCAAGGTAAAACAGCTGCATGACTATATTAATCTCAGGATTGAGCCTCTTATAGGCCAAGTAGCGAAGCATAGTTTTAAAAAGGCGATAGCATCCTCCGGCACCGCCAAAGCCATTTCTATGGTGCATTCTCGGTTATTTAAGGGTCGACCCTTAAATGAAGAAAACGGTTACATCATACCCGTAGATGATTTAGAGGCAATTGTTCGCGCCCTTGAAGAGCTGAGATCACCAAAGCGCATTAAAGAATCTCTAGGGGTTGATGCAGCTCGCGCTGATATTTTGCTGGCTGGTGCGGCAATTATGCGTGAGGCTTCGCGTGCTTTTAAAGTAAAGGAATGGACCATCACTTCCTACGGCTTACGCGAGGGAGTTGTTATTGATAGTTTCCGTCGCATGGGCGGAGACCGCATCGGTAAGGTTAAGGATATTCGTTGGACTCGCGTGCGGGAACTCGGAAGTCGATGGCAAATTGATGAAGCTTATGCAAAGCAAGTGACGACGACAGCACTTGAAATATTCGACAAACTTGCACCCTTGCTTTATCCCCGAGGCGGCAAGGCAGCCTGGATGGGCGACCGCGATATATTGTCTGTGGCGTGTTGGCTGCACGAAGCAGGCAAATTTTTAAGTATGTCGTCATATCATCGGCATAGTTACTATTTGATTGATCACTGTCGCTTAGACGGCTTTACTCAAGACGAGCGGCACATGATTAGTTTAGTGGCGCTGCATCATCGTAAGGGCGCACCAAAATTTGATGACAATGAGCTTGAAGAACTTCGCAGAGAAGAGTTTGAACGGGTGGTGTTTTTAAGTGCGATCTTAAGGATGGCTTCGGCGCTGAATCGAACTCGCCGAGGAGCTGTCACCGGTGTGCGCGTTGGGAAAGTACGAACCCTAAATTTTGTGTTCCGTGTTGCTAGGGGGGCTGATCCCATCGTTGAGCTTCAACAATTAGAACGTGAGCGCGAACATCTAGAAAAAGCTTTTGGCTGGAATTTTATACTAGATATAAATCGTCGAACCATGCGAGGAAGTGAACGCAGGCTTCCGGGTAAGAAAAAAGTCAAAAAAACGCTTAAAAAATCTACCAAGAAAAAAACTACGAAGATTAAGATCATAAATAAAAAGGTGAAGAAAAAAACGTCGAAAAAGAAAGCTTCGAAGAAGAAAGCAACAAAGAAAAAAGCTACCCAAAGAAAAGCCTCCAAACGAGCTGTGCGTAAAAAATAGTTCCGATTTCTAAGAGTAAATTTATGGCCAATGGATATAACGATTATATAGCTGCTTTAAAAAATATTACTTCCGCCACCTCTTGTGACGGAATTCCGAAGTTGATGGTGATTCATGGTAGCAGTGAATTCCTGCGCATGAGAGCCATGACTGCGATCAAGTCTACCTGGGGTAAGTTAGATCCAAATGACCTTCAAAACATGGAGGGATCAACGATCGATCATCCTGGATTTAGATCTTTATGGAGTCAGACCTCTTTGTTTGAGCCGGAGAGCGTCTATTTGCTTAGGCGATGCGATAAGCTGACGAAATTGGGAGCTTGGTTAAAGGATATCAAAATTTCAGCGGCAATTAAAAATCATATCATCCTAGAATTTGGCGAAAAAATTCCTGCCGAAATTACTCGGCAAACAGCGAGACTCCATGCGGTCATGCTGCCCTGCGAAGAACCGACGACACCTCTAGAGTGCGGGAAAATTGTTTCAACCCTTGCTAAGCGTGAAGGTATTACTCTTCAAGATGATGCGATCAAATTACTTCTCGATTCTGCGGGCTTGGATCTCGGTAAACTTGACAATGAAATTAGAAAGTTAGCCTTGATTTTTCATGATCGAAAAGAACCGATCACTGCTGCTGAAGTGGCTCCGGTAGCCGGTCATTTGCGTGAAGATCACGTGTTTGAACTCTTTGGGTTACTAAGGAATCGCCAGCGTGCTCGGGCCCAACTTTTGATTGATCAACTCTTGGATCGTGGTGAGAAAGCAATTGCATTAGTTGGTATTTTATCACGTTTTGCTCGGGAAACGGCGGCGCGGCAGCCTCAGCGCGGTTTGCTAGGATTGCGGCTATGCGCAGATGCTGATATTCGTCTAAAGTCTTCACCGATGCCTGATGCCTTAGTTCTGGGACGAATTGTAGATGCATTGGTAGATTAAAAGTTGCGGGATTTTTTTGACTGTCATGCTAATAGATATAAATAGTCAGAGTAGAATTTTTTAAAGTAAAAATATGATTCAGGAGAAAACTCGCATGAAATTGTTAGTACTAGTATTGGGGTTGATGGCTCTTACAAGTGAACTACGCGCTGAAGATAGCTGTGTTCTAGTGCGCCGTCTTGCTTCTAGCTTAGGTTGCGGATCTATTGGTTCCGGTGATGATAGCGCTGTCGCAAAAGCAAATGATGATTTCGTTGTTTCAGAGAACTTCACTTCCGATTCGTGTCTGACGTCAAAACCATTGGATGATTTTAAAGTGACTCAAAAATCTGAGTGCAAAAAATGGCTCGATGGAAAACGCAAAGAATTAGGTAAGCAGCACCTCACTGGTAATTGCATCCAGAGCTGTACTCCTTGCGACACAGCAACCTTATATAAATGTACCACGATTGGTTCAGTTCATTACCGCGCGGGCAAATAGTCTTAAGTTGAAGTTTCTTGGCCCTGGATGCAAATCCAGGGTATGCTTTTAGGTATGACTTCACTTTCAAGACAATTTTTTCTGCTAGGCGTCCTTGCGTTTCTAATGCTAGCGCAAGCGCAAAAGATCAATGCCCTTCCTCTTAGTTATCAGCCTTTCGAACTCAAACAATTCTATCCGAACGCAATACAGAAAAACCTAATTGAGTCTTCGGGTGCGGTCGAACACTCCATTCTGGCAAACGACGGCTCCTTGTGGCTTCTCACGAAGGCGACCCTGTGGCGTTGGTACCCCTTAACTGGCGTCGTTCAAAAAATCAGTACTGGGTCTGAATTTTCATTGGCTGGAACAAACCGCAGCATCGGCACCTCAGGTGATGGTATTTTTGTTGCAGTCGACGGCCAAGTTTGGCGTTTTGGAATGAGCACCGGCAATATGGACCATCTGGTGGGATCCTGGGCAGCTAGCTGTAAGAATGGACGATTCTTTGGAGAAGGCGACTTCTTTGTTGTCCGTAATGATTGTGGTGCATGGTTTGTGGATAGTGACAAAAAAAAATTGCGCGCTATTCCTTCTTCGGCACTGCATGGGTCGTGGGCAAGCGCGACTTTGGTTCCTTCCTGTCAGTGCCTGTGGGTAAGTGATGACCGTCAACTAAAGAAAATTGTAAAGAGTGACGCATCGATTCGAACCGCAGACATATATGATGCAAAAGCCCCGATCTTAGGAGCGGCATCATTACCCGAGCACGTGATCGCGTGGACGGCACATGCGCTTTTAGTCTTCGATAGCCAAACATTGAAACGTGTTCAGGTCGTCCCTACTTCTGGGCAGCGGCGAATCGTTTCGGCAGCATTCTTACCAGAACTTCATGTTGTTCTATTTCACGACGGGACCATTGAATGGCTGGCCCCGAAGACAAAAAAAGCCTGGACATCGCGCGTTGAAGCTACCGAGGGTTCGCGGATAGAACTCGATCCTGCGGCTGCGTTTGCGTTAGTACACACACCCGGATCTTTACCTATGGCGATCAATCTTGAAGGATTGAAACTTTAAAATTTATCCAGAAATGCTCTTCTGCCTTCGCTCTGCCACGATGGACCAAACAATAGAGATAACGAGAAAGAACAATACAATTCCTAAAGCTGCAGCGATGGGAACTTTATAGAAATCAGAAATTAGCATTTTCGTACCAACAAACGCTAAGATTGCTGCAAGGCCATAATGGAGATACGCAAACATTTGAGCAAAACCAGCAACCGCAAAATAGAGTGAGCGAAGCCCTAAAATTGCAAAGACATTAGAAGTGAAAACAATAAACGGATCGTCGCTAATTGCGAGGATTGCAGGAATAGAGTCCACCGCAAAAATGACGTCGGAAATCTCCACGACGACTAAGGCCGCAAAAAGTGGCGTTGCAAACCTTTGGCTGCCTTGTGTCACAAAAAACTTTCCGCTATCGCATACTGCCAGTGTGGGGACGATACGGCGAAATGCCTGCAAGAAACGATTTTTTTCTAAATCGATTTCTTGGCCGTGATCGCGAACCATTTTGATGGCTGTGAATATTAAGAACGCACCAAACAAATAGATCACCCAATGGAAGTTTTTGATAAGGCTGATACCAGCAAATATAAATATGGCTCGCATAACAAGAGCCCCAATAATTCCCCAAAATAAAATCTTATGCTGAAAAATACTTGGAATCTTGAAATATGAGAAAATCATAAGAAAGACAAAAATGTTGTCAACGCTAAGAGATTTTTCGATCAGATATCCTGCTAAGAATGCGGTGCCGGCCTCTTCGCCGCGGAAATAATAAATACCGGCATTAAAAATCAGAGCAAGCGTGATCCAGAAACAACTCCAACCAATGGCTTCTTTAAAGCTAATTTCATGAGCTTTACGATGAAAAACACCGAGGTCTAAGGCGAGCATCGCTACTACGAACAGATTAAAGGCGACCCAAGCAAGCGTTTGGTTTGTCATATCTAAGTTTCCCATTTCCCTGGTGAAAACTCGTTTATAACAATATTGTAATCTTAAAAATAGTACTTTTAAAAGTCGAATTATTTGTCAGATATTTTCCAAATATAAGTACCACCTGATCCCGCAGCAAACAATAAATCTTGTTGTTTTGATAACGAGTGACGTGCTAGCCAAAGTTTTATGTCGATTTTTTCAGGATCATTGCCTTGCCATTTGTGGCCCAAGTTAATTTGTCGAATAATATTCCCGGATGCTAACTCTACTTTGAAGAATTGGCCGTTACCGCAAAGGATAGATGCCTCATCTGATTTCCACGAAACTTCAAGATGCCGTACGTCGGGACGGCAATCAACTAATGGGGTTTCTGTAAGCGTTTTTGTTGTTTCTGTAGATTTTATAATGAATTTAATGCCGCTGTTGTCGTCGGATTCTTCCGACAAAGTCATAACAGTGGCAACAACATATCTTTGATTTGGCGATTGAGCCGTCGCCGTTATAGTTCGATCAGGCCAGAAACTTCCCCATGCCAAAAGCTCGGAGAACCTGTTTAGATTTAAGGTCAACAAGCCGAAACACCATAGGATTGATTGCGGTAATTCTCGCCCCATCTTCTGAAAAATAGAGGCGGTAGTTAAAGAAATCTTCGGCTGGTGGAGGGTCGATCGGACTTGGTAGCTTAACCAACGGATAATCTAACGATGTCAGGACTTGCCCGGTGTTTGCATCCCATAGATGTAGTGTTGTGCGACTGAATTCACCGGCAATAATAAAACGATCGTCTGCAGATACCGCAATATTGCCAAAATTCCCGACTTGGTTGCGTAGAGGAGGCTCTAGGCAGAGTTTTTTTCGCTCTCGACCAGTTCGCGCTTCTAAAAGCCGGAGACAGCCCTCTTCACCCGATGTGATGACAATCCAGTCGGATTTTCGCGAGGTCGCAATTGCAAAGGTTAGTTCAAAGTGATCCGAGATATGACGTCGCCAGATGATTTTTTTACTATGTAAGTCCCAGGCGCTTAAATCAGAATTTAAATCATACGTATACATGATCTGCTGGGTCGCTTCATCCACGGCGGTTAAGAAGACATCGGCTTTGGATGGTAAGACAATTGGTTGAAAGGCTAGGCTAAGGTTCGCAAGAACAGATGAATGAAGAAAGACGCCGCTAAGACACAGGATTAATAGGGAATATTTCATAAAAGCTCACCACATCAGTTAGAGTAGCCCGTGTATTGCCATAGATCTCGGGAATTGGCAATCCTGCTTGGTTTAAATATCATCTGGCGTTTTTCACCTAAGATGAGATACATCGGCATTCAACGAGGTGCGGGAAATGTTTAAAATAATTATCTGCTGTTTGTTTTTTCAGATTTTACTTACGACAAGTTGCGATTCAATACCACCGCATATCGATAGTACCCTATATGATGTCAACGAACGTAAAATTCCAATTGTTGACGGCGTGATCGAGCTCGACGGTTTTATTGCTGGCGGACATTTTTCAGAAAGGCAGGCGGAAGCGATTCAGTCGGCAGACCGGAGCTGCGATCATGTGTTTACGAATGCATTTAATCATTTTGATCGGTTTCGTGTAGTTCGGAAAAAATCTTCTGCGAATTATGATGGCTGCGGCTTGCCTGTGAACGAGACCCCTTTTGGTATGGGCTATTTATATGTGTTCCGCCCAAAAATATTTGTCCGTGTGGATCCTGACGATGATGTAGTTGAAGTAGATGGGGCGGACATCTCAGGCATCGAGGCACCGCAGCATCGTCTTGATGATGCTTTTACCTCTTTTAACGACACCTGCTTTTCCGAGATAACAAAACTTAAAGCAAAATTGGGCTCGAAGATAATCGCTGCTGCCTGCGGCACAGCGAAATCGAGTATAAGAATGAGTTATAGTCCCGAACACCGTATGGATTTACCGAATTTAACTATTCGCTCAAAGATGAAAGTTTATCTCAGAAAAAATGAACCAGGTAAATCGCTCGCATTTAGCACATTACCGTTAATGCCGCGATTTAGTATAGAGCTGACAGATACGATCCAGGCGATGGCTCAGGCAGGCCCAGATCAACCAGTCTTGTTTGCCGTGAATTTTGCAGGTTCGATCTCCAAGATTGACATCAAAACAAAGAGGATCATTTGGGAGAAAAATTTAACTAATCCTCAACCCAGCAGTGTTAGAGAAACCACACCATTGAATACGGTCGCTGTTTCGCGAGACGGATTAATTGTCGTTGCTGGTGGCGACAATGGTTATCTTGCCCTTTTAGATAGTCAGAGTGGTCAAAAAATCAGGTTGTTTTCATGTGATGCTAGGATGTTCGAGAATTATCATTATGTCGGGCTTCATATCGATCAGTCTAATCGCAGTGTCTATTCTGTCGCACGACTTTCAGGCAATGCGCACACATCGTCCGGTTATAATCGGATGAAATTTCCTCATGGGCCGACAGAGATAGCCAGGTACCGCGTCACTCGATGGAATCTGGAAACTGGTCGAGCATTTTGGAATGTAGATCTAGAAGCTGGGGCTGTAATTTCAGTTGGAGTGACTCGTGATGAGTCGCTTGGCTATATCATTGCTAGCGACCGAGTCGTGCTTTTGAAACCAGTCAGCGGTGAAGTCTTTAAAGAATTTTCTCTTTCGCATTACGAAGCTCCTTTCGACGGTGCCATCATCTCAGGCGCAAGTTTTTCTCAAGATATGCGCTTGCTCGCGGTATCAGCTTTCTCGGGTATTATTTTAATTGATACGCAATCAGGTAAAATGCTGCGCCGCTTTCGTGCTGGTTTGATTGCGGAACTGGGAAATCCGGAAATTTCGATCCCAAATCAACGCCTACGGGCATTCGATGCGCAGGGCCATCTATACGAATGGGATTTACTCTCAGGGCAACTTGTTGGTGAAGGTTTCAATCAAGGATTTTCCCTAAGTTACAATGGCCCGCCAAACATGCCCATATTGAGCATCTTAAACGGCCAGTATATTATTAAAGGAGATATCCAAATGGGTCCAGTTGGCGGCGTGGCTATCCATATTCCGAGACTTCAGCCGGTCAGGGCAAATGAACGGCTTTGCATGGCAGGAGCTGATTCGGACCTACCATCGCTTACCATCCGCAAGGCTGGCCGAATCGCGGTCTGGGCTACTGGAAGGGCACCATAAAGCTGGGCTAAAGATTTGCGAATAAATGCCGATGTCTAGCAAGTGGTGACAGCTATACCCTAAGGAGAAAATCATGTGTATCATCTGTTTAGAGTTTCAAAAATATCGAGATTTTGCAGATGCTCGTCGCATGGTCGAGGCCGCGAGACGCGAGCCCAACAATATTGATCCCGCTCATCTTAACGAAGTAGAAGAAGTATTGTATTTAAGTGAAGAGCAGGAGAAGAGTCAGAGTACCGCAACTTTATTGCCTCTCCAACCTAGCAAATAAAACGAATGTTAGAAATTTTTACCGTTCACTGGTTGCAGTTTCAATGTATCGAGTTCAATACCATCTAGACAACGAACATTGATAGCATACATCGATGATCCGTCTTTACTTGTACCGCGGGCAAAAGAACTAATACCGCAGGTTCTGCAAAACAAGTGGTGAATGTTTTTTTTATAAAACTGATAGTCTTGGAGTTGATCTTCGCCCTTGAGCATTGTGAAATCCTCTGCTGTCGCGAAACTGAGTAAGAGTCCTCGTTTAGAACAGATGGAGCAGTTGCAAGAGGCGACCTCTTTGCTGAGGTCTAGTTGAACATGATAGCTGACTTTGCCACAGTGGCAGTTTCCTGTATATTTCATCTTCGACATGATTGATTTTCCTCATAGATTATTTTACGATTTTTTCGTCTCGCATGCACTTCTAGTTGCAGTCGTCTTTTGACTTTATTTAAAAACTACAAAATTTAATTCTAGAATATCAATAGTTGATTCCTAAGTAAATTTTCTATGTTCAACTTTTGAAGCGAACCTCGGTATGTGATAATCTATCAGGGCACATGAGTAACATTTCTTTACATGTTTATAGCGATCGGTTTGATGAAATTCTTTCCAATTTCAATCAAAGCTCCCAACCAGGTTTAGCTGTTGGGGTCTCTCAAAATGGAAAAACCATCTATAAAAAGGGATTTGGCTTAGCTGATGTTGATTCCATGCGAATTATCAATTCGGCAACAAATTTTCGCATTGCCTCCTTGACCAAACAGTTCACAGCAATGTCGATTATGTTCTTAAAAGATCAAGGTGTATTGAATTACAATGATACTCTGAAAAGTCTTTTCCCCGAATTCCCTTCTTATGCAAACTTCATCACGGTAAAGCATTTACTCCAAAATCAGGGTGGGCTGAAAGATTACGAAGATCTTATTCCCGCATCACAGGTCGAACAACTCGTCGATCATGATGTCTTGCAAATCTTATCAAGACAGCAGGAAACGCAGTTTCTTCCGGGTTCGCAGTATCGTTATAGCAATGGTGGTTACGTTTTGCTGAGTCTTATCGTGAACCGGCTGAGTGGTTTGACGTTCCCGGAATTTTTAAAACAGAAGATTTTTCAGCCTCTTGGTATGAAGTCAAGCGTTGCGTTCGAATCAGGTGTTTCTACTGTTTCAAATCGTGCTTATGGATATAGCCCGATTGAGAGTGGTTTTCATCAGACAGATCAATCGATCACAAGTGCAACGATTGGTGATGGAGGGATTTATTCTTCGATTGACGATTTGTTATTGTGGGAACGTGAACTCCTTTACCCGACAATCGTTAAGGAGGAGACTTTAAAGGAAGCCTTCCTGCCGGGACTGCTTAATGACGGCAGTTCCACTTCATACGGTTTTGGCTGGATGATTTCGAAATTTCACAGGCACCCAAGAATTGGTCATACTGGTAGTTCTATTGGTTTTCGCGCAGCTATTCAGAGATACGTAGCGCATGGGGTTGCCATTATCATTCTGAGTAATCGATCGGATCTCAATGCTTGGGCAATTACGGAAAAGATAGCTGCGGTAGAGTAGAAAATTTGGAAAACAGCAAAAGATAGCTGAGGTTGTACTTCTGTGAGTTCTAAAGGAAGAGCCATTTTAACTTTAAAGTCGCTCTAAAGCCGATAACGGGCTATATATAGAATTGCCCATTATTATTATCGTTCCATGGGAGACATCGTTCATGTCTAATAAAATTTTTTCTGCGTCTGCGCTAATTCTTGCAGTTATTTTAGCGGGTTGTGCTACTAGTCCTAAGCCGGTCGAGATTTCTTTTGATCCCTTTGACCCCGCTCCGCGTGCACCGGCTACGATCGAGCAGCAGCGCACCCAGCTTCAGGCCCTTCTTGAAGATTACCCTGGTGACGATGCGATCACGGCCGATGTGACCGGTATTCTTGACGGAATGTACTATGACAGTAAAGGCGACTATGCTGCGGCCACGAGAGCATGGTTTGCGGCGATTCCTCATGCTGAAGGTCCGTTTGGCGAAAAAGCTGTGAGTGGCTGGGTCAAATCCTATTGCAAAAACCTCGGTAAAAAAACAGATCGCAATGTCTTAGCCAAATTACTACTCGCAGAGACCCAAGGTGGAAACTTAAGTCCTTGGATGGTGGAAAAAGATCTTGGTAGTGAGACAAAACTTATGCCCTATCTTGTTGCCTGGGTGCCCGATGCTTTAGAGGGCGATGCCGCCCGTGAAGGTAAAGCTCTTGCGGGGCCGGAGCGATCTGGAATTCCAGCTGGAGATCCACTCATGACGGGTCTTGCCGCTGAGGTTTGCCGTTTTGGGCGACGTTACGGTGACGGTTGGAAGGAGTGGCGGGCGTCCATTAACAAGGATGTGAACCAATATTTTGATGCGCTTGTTCTGCAGTGTTCTGGAAATACAACAAAAGCGGCAGAGCAGTTTTTAGACGTAGGCCCCAGGTTATCTTCAAGTGGCGGTACTGCGCACTTAGCCTTGGAATCTTATTCCCGAGTGATTAAAATTCGCCGTGATGGGGGTGAGCGCGATACAGTAGCCCCATTCTTTTTACCGCTCATGCGTTTATGGAAAAACCCGGCAATCACAGAATCGTCGCTAGGCATTAGTCGTCAAGCATTCGATCTTAGACGGATTGATGATTCTTTATCTGCTGCTCGCCACCGTGCGCTTATCAATGATACCGAGAATGCCAAATTATTTGTTCAGGACACACTAAACTTTGTTGCTGGTGCATATACCCAGTCTTGGGCAATGACGCCTGAATTGAAATCTCAATTAGCTGCGACGACCGCCGAAGCCTATCATTTGCTTGGTATTCGCCTTGCTGTGGAGGCGCGTGATTGGGACAAAGCGATATCGGTTACAACCCTTGCATTGCAAACACCAAGTCTGCCAGATGATTGGAAGCAACGTTTACAATGGAGCCTTGGCCTTTATGATTACCTAGCTGGGAATATTGATGGGGCTCGCCGTAAGTGGGAGCAGTTACTTTCAGACAATGCAGACGATTCATTCCGGCCTATGCTTTTATTTTGGATTTCGCAGTGATATTTCTGAACTTCGTTCTTCGTTAAAACATTGGGCCGAAGTTGATTTAGCCGATTTCCGGGCAAATGTGAGGCAAGGCAGATTACTTCGTCGCGCCGAGTTACTTGTTGCGGCGCGTGTGGATGCATTCTCCAATATGGCGTTGGATGAAGTTCAAAAGCAATTAGACCTGCAAGCAACTGGAGAACGTGAAACGACTTTAGCGCTATACGTCAGTCGGTTGTATGCGGCGTCCGGGAACTTTCTCAGCGGGATTGCAATGACGACTAAGTTAGCAAAGAACGCACAATTTTGGGACAAACATGCAGAACAGGTTTTAGTATTTTTCCCGAAACCCTATGGAGAGATCTATCAACGCGTCAGCGTTGAAACTGGTACGAATGTTGATTCCTTGATGGCAATTTCGAGGCAGGAAAGTGGATTTAGAGCTGATGTAAAGAGCGGCGCTAATGCATATGGTGTGATGCAATTAACTCCGCCCACAGCGCGTCGTATGGTTAAGGAATCTGGTATTGATGTGGGCGCTCTTCCAGAATCTTTATTGCGGCCTGAGGCGAATATTCGCTTGGGCGCGGGCTATTACCGGACACTGCTATCGCGATATAAAGGTATTAAGAGTTCCGCTTTTGCGGCGTATAACGCTGGCGAGCAAACAGTCGATGCATGGCAAGAACGAAGAAATTTCGATGACCCGTTGATTTTTATTGAATTGATCCCTTATGCAGAAACGCGAACTTATGTAAAAAATGTTTGGCGTAATGAAGCGGTGATTGCCTATTTGCGAGGCAACGGAAAATAATGATGAGAAAAAAGGCATCTTAAAATTAAATCCAGATCCTTCGCTAGCCTGAGCCTGGAAGGCGAGGGATCTGCTTTTGACATTTAAAAATTGCTTTTTGGTTTAGGTCCAGTCATTATATGCATTCACAATGTTGTAAATTTGAATGCTCGATTTTCTGAGGTGGTAAGTCCCATGGCGACAAAACATGCCCCACAACGTGACATGAATAAAGAAGCAATTGGCTGGCTGAGCATGATCGTGATCATGTTCCCGGCACTTTTTTATCTTTGTGTATTCTTCCCGATCTGGGTTGGTTGGACTCCACGCTGGTGATCATCACCGCCTTTTGTATGGGCCTTAAATATGAATACAGATTCTCTTTCGCCTTCGATTGCTTCGACGGAAGTTGGTGTTCGCGCCACTTCTTGGCGTGATTATTTTCAACTAACAAAGCCAACAATCTCTCTTCTAGTGGTAGTGACAGTTGTCCCTGGCCTGCTACTGGCGACGCCTGGAGCAATTCCTTCCATGTGGATTGTCATGGCTGCATTAGTTGGTACCTGGCTCGCTTCTTCATCGGCAGCCGTCTTTAATCACTTAGTTGATTCTGATATTGATCAGCAAATGGTCCGAACAAGACGTCGCCCGGTCGCAAGTGGACGTGTTTCAAATCTTCAAGCTGGGATCTTTGCAGCTGGCCTTGGAATCTTATCCGTTGCAGTGCTCTGGCATTTTACGACATTAACCGCTGCAATCGTTGCAGTGGCGGCAAACGCTTTTTATGTGTTGTTTTATACTGCTTATCTAAAACGCCGCACGGTTCAAAATATCGTCATTGGTGGCGCTGCTGGAGCCGTGGGTCCACTGATTGGCTGGGCCGCAGTTGATGGTACGATGGGCTGGCCGGCCTGGGTTTTATTTGCGGTGATCTTTATGTGGACTCCCCCACACTTCTGGGCATTGGCTCTTAAATACAAGGACGATTACGCGGCTGCCGGAGTTCCGATGATGCCAGTGGTGCGTGGCGACAAATCAACTCATCGTCAGATGTTCTGGTATACGATGTCACTGATTCCATTGGTCGCATCTTTAACGGTTTTTGGTGTGGCGGGTTGGTTCTATTTTATTCCTAGTATGGCTCTGACTTTATACTTTGCCTGGCTTGCCTTTAAGCTGATGCGGACCGGCGACAACACTCATGCTATGCCACTCTTTCACTACTCATGCCTGTATTTGTTTGGGGTGTTTGGTGCGTTGATGGCTGACCGTTTGATTGGTTAGGCGATGCTGCCCAATTGGAACTTATCCACAAACATTCAACAGCGCTTTCGCCGGATCTGGCTCGGGTCGGAGAATAGTGCAGTCAACACTCATCGATTCTGGATATACCTGGGATTTTTAGCTGGGAGCTTATGTTTGATTTGTCTCCTGAGGGCACTTAAGCATCTGTAATAATTGAAAATGATACTTGGGCCCAAAACCGGATTTTATTAATTCTATTGACAATTTTATAATCAAGCTTAGATTTCGGTACATGTGTTTTAAAACACTTATATCCCCGGAAGGTTCACCCCATGATTGAAGAAATCAAAGAGGTTATTGAAAAAGAAATTAATCCCCAGCTAGAGCTTCACGCTGGCGGTTGTGAGCTTTTAGATGTCGATGATGGCATCGTCACCATTCGCTTATTTGGCGGCTGTTCCGGCTGTCCTTCGAGCCATATTACCTTGTTTAATGGGATCGTTCCGATCTTAAGAGATAAGTTTCCCGATATTAAAGATGTAATCCTCGGATAACGTCTGAATCTAGGGGCATTCCAAGCGCTAGGAAAAAAATTCCTAGCGCTTTTTATTTCAGCAAAGACTGAATCTGCCGAAACCTTTTATGAGCAACTGAGCTCGTGAGGTAGCGGAGGACTTATCCTTATGATTTTAAAACTCGTCTGCAGTTGGATCCTGTTTTTTCTATCCTATGAGTCTTTTGCTCAGATGGGGTCTATGGGACCCGGTAAAGGACCTGCGCCAGGCAATAAATCTAAATTCACCTACCCGCAGCCACCTAAGGTGGTACCTGTGCCGCTATCGGCGATGCGACCGGGTTCACAGATACCTGAATTTCCAGAACGCTACATTTGGAAATTAACTGGAAAAACTTACGGTATGATGACCGAAAAACCTTCCGAAGATGTATCTGTTTACAGCTTCTCATTAGGTGGCCAAAAAACTTTGGTGGGCGTTGCCAAGGCCGGCGAAGAGATAACGCTAGATGAAGTGCGCCCAGTCGGTCGTAGTAATTTCTATAAATTTGCCTGGAAAGGCACGGCTGCCAAAGACAAATTTGGCCCCTCACCAGAATTCTGGGTGAATGGGGCCAATATTGAATTTGCTGGCGTTAAATAACTTAAAGGAAAATGCTGAGACCAGCTATAAGTCTGATGGCATTGCTTGTTGTCTTAGTCGAACTATCTGCATCAGGATTTTTTAGTGTGGTTGTGCTCATGCGATAAGCAAGCGCCGGTTCAATACTTACATGGCGGGCTAAGAAATATTTTGCACCAAGAAGGATCGTAGCGTCATTGCCTGAAGTGGTGGATTTTTTTTCAGACTCGACACCATATTCTGTCGTGGCGGTTGCTACCTCTTTATTCGAGCCACTGGTTATTACATATTCCAGACCTGCAAAGGGTACTAGTTTGTCACTATTAATATCTGCGAAGAATATCTGAGACTTTAAACCAAAGCCAGTTGCTGAGGATGTGGTAGTGGTGGTGGTATCTGTAGCGGTCTGTTTCTTAGTTGATGTCGAATAGCCAAGTAATGGGCCCACCGAAAATTTACCAAAAATAAATTGATAGGTCATAGCGAACTCGATTGCAGTTTCACTAACTTTTGACGCATCTAAATCAGCATTTTTTTCGGTACCGCTTGCGGATTCAAACGCAAAGTTACCAGAAATCTCCGCAGCGTAGGGACCTGGCTTAGGTTCTTGTTTGCTACCACCACCAAAATTTGCGGCGCTTAAGGTCTCATCGCCCAGCTCGCCGGACGCAGTTTTTGCTTTTGTGACACGTTTCTTAACTTTGGTTGTGGCATCGGCTTTGGTGGCCGCCGCCTCACCTTTAGCTGAAGCTTCCGTTGATTTCGCAGCAGCATCAAGAGATTTTGTTGCGTGATCGACAGTAGCAGGTTTAGTCACTTGGCCACTTGCGATAGTTGCAACAAGACTTAGTGCTCCGAGCGCAATGGTAAACGTGTTAGATGTTAATTTTGTCATAGGTTCTCCTGAGCGCATAAAATGAGGCTTCCTCTTTTATTGTCGCAGGAAAAAATCAAAATTCAAAATTACTAAGGTTTGCTCAGCTTATTCTGGAAGAGAAAGCCTGCTAAGTTTACAAACTCGTTCGGGGTGAGGGTCTCTGCTCGCCTGTTCAAATCTATGGGGCAGTCGACTTCCAAGAGCTCGCCCATAAAAGGTTTAACGCCGTTACGAAGTTTTTTACGGCGCTGGGTAAAAGCTACCTTGCATATCGTTTCTGTCTTTTGCAATTGCTTTTCGCTGGCAACCGGTTCAGTTCGCGGTCTGAGGGTAATGACAGCGCTATCGACTTTAGGAACCGGGGTAAAGCATGTTTTTTCAACCTTAAATTGAAAATCGCAGAACGCGCGAAGTTGGCAGTAAACGCTTAGGCTGCCGTAGTCTTTCGTGTCGGGGGCAGCGACAATTCTCTGGCCAAATTCTAATTGGACCATAAATGTCGCAACTTCCAGATGTTCAAGCTCGGGCAAAACCCACATAATAATCGGCGTAGAAATATTATAGGGAATGTTACCGACCACTGCGCTCTTAGCCCCTCCGCCTTTTTTGATCCAGGTCGAAAGATCGAATTTTGTAATGTCGATATTCTCGACCTCAATCATCCGTCTGGGATCTTCTTTCACTAAATCTTTCAGTCGTTCGGCAAAGCGATCATCTTTCTCGACAGCAGTGACATGGATACCCGCTTCAGCAAGCGCCATGGTCAAAATACCGTTACCAGGGCCAATCTCAATGACACGTTTGATATCAAATTGGACAAGTTGTTCGACCATTTTTTTTACTGGCCAATCGGTATTTAGAAAAACTTGGCCCAATGATTTTTTTTGGATGATCTCACCATGACGCGGGAATCGATTCGGATAATTGCGCACCAGGTTTATCTCCCATTTTAAATTGATTGAGTGGTGAGGTAGGTTTCGAAGGGGTAACGGGAGAAGACTTCCCAGTCCATCGAAGGAAAACGCTTCCCAGCTTGCCATTCATAGTATGCCATGGCTGCAATCATCGCGCCATTGTCGGAACAATAAGCCAGAGGGGGAAAGTAGCAAGGAAGGGCCAGTAAATTCGCAACAAGATCTTTAAACCGAGTGTTAGCCGCGACTCCTCCGGCAATTAGAATTGATTTTGCTTTCGGCCTAAGGCGACTTGCCTCAGCTAGTTTCCTAACGAGCTGGCCAAGGGCTTGTTCTTGAAAGGCCGATGCGATATCTGCATGTGTTGTAGTTTGTTGAGGTTGACGAAGAGCGTTAGCAACTGCCGTCTTTAGGCCGCTATAAGAGAAAGCCATCTGTGATTTACGTTCTAGCATGGTGGGCATCGTGACGCCCTCGGGTTTTCCGGTCTTGGCGAGTGTCTCGACGTGGGGGCCGCCCGGATATGGTAGACCAAGCATTTTACCGACCTTATCGAAAGACTCACCGCAGGCATCGTCCATCGTGTGGGCCAGAAGTTCAAAATCAACAGGACTCTTTAAAAAATAAAGATTGGTGTGCCCACCACTGACAACAAGGGCAATGGTCGGAAAAATCTGCTCGAGTTTTTGATTTATACCTAATATCGCACCGTGGACATGTGCATGCACGTGATTGATGGGAATTAACGGGCGACGGAGGCTCTGTGCAAGACCCTTTGCGAAAGACGCCCCTACCAGCAGGCAGCCTATAAGGCCAGGTCCCTCCGTCACTGCGATGGCGTCAATGTCCGATAATTGAATTCCTGCTTCGTTAATTGCCGCGGAAAACATTTCATGAAGTGCCATCAAATGTTCGCGTGCAGCGATTTCGGGAACAACCCCGCCCCATTTTGCGTGGACAGGAGTCTGTGAAGCAATTTTTGATGATAAGACCTGACGCCCGTCGCGGACGAGGGCGATGGCAGTCTCGTCGCAGCTTGTTTCAATTCCAATTATGAGCATAGGACCAATCGCATGATAAAAAGACGACCACTATTTTTTCTTTGAACCGAGTGCTTTTTTTGCTTTAGCAGCTTCTGGAGATTCTGGGTATTTCGATAAGATTTCCTCATAAAATAATTTGGAAGTCTCTTTATCACCCATGGCTTTAAAGCAATCTGCTAATTTTAGTTTCGCATAAGCAGAAATCTTATCGTTTGGCTTTGATTCGAGAATTTCATTGAATTGAAGGGCGGCCTCTTTATTGCGATTGGTTTTCATCAGACTCTCACCGTAATGAGATAAAACCGCCTCACGATCTTTTCCTTTTAACTTTTTTAGAACGGCAGGTGCGTCTTCGATCACTTCGTTGTAATGCTTCCGTTCAAAGGCCTTGCGAATGCTATCCGTGTCTGCGTTAACCGAGGATTCTTTTCTTTTATTAGAGCTTTTCGATGGGGAAGCCGAAGCTGTTTGTAAGTCTGTGATGCGGCTATCCATAGCATCAAGTCGGGCCTGAACATCCGCGAGCTTTGCAGCGATACTGCCATCTGGCGGAATTTCTTGTCCCGGCAGTTGGCCCATGCTCACACCGACGCGCAAGGTATCAATCTCCCCTTTCATGCGTTTGATCTCTTGATTGAGGCGTTCGTTATCTGCACTAATCGACGCAAGATTTCTTTGTTGGACTTCACCAGAGGCTTGCGTATGAGTACGGCCTTCGTTGAGTGCCGCCTGCAGAGTCGCAACATGCTCTTTAAGAGTATGTATATCATCTGACATCTCACGTTTTTGCATGGGAGTGATGCAACTGGTTGTCAGACCTGGCAATAGAAATAAAATCGAAAAACAAAAAGATCGAGTAGAAGAAGAACGAAGTGAAAATGGAAGTGCCATCAAGTAACCCTTTCGCTACCTCCAAATGCATACTGCATGGAGGAACATATTTGAAAGGGTCTATTATGGCCTATGGGGCGGATGGTTCAACGGGAAACACCAAAATTGGGGTTATTAACCTGTTTTTTTTGTCTCAGTCGTGGTTTCCGCTTGTTTGAGGCGTGCAAGTGCCCGCCTTCTTCGATGCCTGAGATTAACGGTAAGCCGTGCAAACTGATTTGCCTCATAGACCCATTTTTTATAAAAAGAGGGCCTCGCACTTGTATTAACAGCCATGATTTTAAGGTTTTCCTTACCAGCTAATAAACCGTTCATATCATCATGGTAACGAGAAATCTGCTGGATCCAAACCGGTAACTCGGGATCCGCGGAAGACGGAGCTGGCTGCTCAGAGGGGGTTAAGTCTGCCTCAATATTGGGCTCACTAGAGGTCTCCATGGCTGCTTCTGCTTGGACTTCCGGCGTTTCTCCGGTATCCTCCCCCGACTTGTCTTGAGGCAGTTCTGCTGATGGAGCAGTTTCGCCCGTAGGAAGCGCGGTCGCGTCCTCTTCATTTAGAGCGCCAGCAGGATCGTCAGGAAGAATGTTAGTATTTTCTGTGTCCATATTAAATCTTCCTGATTGGCGCGTCGCCTACGCGTTTAGAACAAGCAAGGGCAGATCATAATCTTCGGTATTTTACTAAGGGCTTATCGGGATTTTGATGAAAAACATGAGGTTTGGTGCCGCAAGAGTAGTCGTAAATCCGGCACCCGTAATATTTGGGCAATTATAGAAAGAAACAGCGAATGACAAATGAAAACAACCCGATAGCAGCTCCCGAGACTGCAGCAATCCCAGCTCTAGCAGTTAATGAAATCATCATTGAACTGGAAGATGGCCTGGTAAAAATCCCCCCAGTCGACAAAATTTTAGAGGTAAAAACCTTTGAAGAAGCAAACGTATTACCGGAGATTATCTCAACGATTGCTACGATCGGTTGGACGGCCCCTACACCTGTGCAAGGCATGTGTTTGCCTTTGACACTTGCAGGACGCGATGTTGCAGGTTTTGCGCAAACGGGAACCGGTAAAACGGGCGTGTTTATAATCACTGTTGCGCAGCGCATGATGGGTCAGCCCGCTCCCGAGCGTACTCGAAAAGACGTAGCCGTACCTGAAGTTCTTGTCTTGACGCCAACACGTGAACTGACCATGCAAATTGACGACGATGCCAAGCGAGTGCTTGCACCGCTTGGCATCTTATCGATGCCGGTGTTTGGTGGAGTCGATGTCGAGAAGCAGGCGGCAGGTTTTAAAGATGGACCGCGCATGATTGTTGCGACTCCTGGTCGTCTGAAAGATTTTCATCAACGGAAAATGGTCGATCTATCCCAGGTGAAAATATTCATCTGCGATGAAGCCGATCGTATGTTTGATATGGGTTTTATCGACGACGTCGAATTCTTTCTTGATAAAATTCCAGAGAACGCTCAGAAACTAATGTTTTCGGCGACAACCAACGATAACGTCAAAGAACTCGCCTTTGAGTACCTAAATCAACCGGCCTATGTTTCGGTAAATCCGGAAGTTCTGACTCCAGAGAAAATTGAACAACACTTAGTGATATGCGATGCCAGCAATAAATTGAGAGTGATGCTTGGCCTTTTGAAGGAGCATAATCCTGAATGCTCTATCATCTTTACCAACACTAAAATGGTGGCTGAATGGCTGCATTTTAAATTGTCAGGTAACGGCATCAACGTCGATATCATCACAGGCGATCTACCTCAGAACAAGCGTATTGCGCTCATCCAGCGTATTAAGCAAGGCGAGGTTAAGGCACTTATCGCAACTGATGTTGCAAGTCGTGGTTTGCATATTAGTAAAGTCTCGCACGTTTATAATTTTGACGTACCAGAAGATCCGTCGAACTATGTTCACCGAATCGGTCGAACAGCACGTGCTGGAGAGTCGGGCCTATCTTATACTCTCGTCTGTGATGACTATGGCGAGAATATGATTGCGATTCAGGAAATGCTCGGACCAACCTTGGCTCCCAAGGGCGAATGGTTTAATCCAGAGTATCTAAAAATTAAGGATGAAACGGGTAATCCGTTCGTGGCTGGGGCTCCTCTGCACCGCGTACCAAAAGAACGTGACGATAAACGTAAGGGCGCATTCGTGCGTGATGACCGTGGTCCGAGATCAGGTAAACCAGATTCACGAGGCAATGCATCGCGTGGGCCCGCTCAGAATGCTGGTGCGCCCAGACCGGATACAAGAGGTCCAAAACCTGATCGGAGAGATCGCGGTCCTCGTGAACCACAGAATAGAGGTCCTCAGCGTCATGATCATCGCAAGGTTCATAGTCAAAATCCGACACGGTCTGCGACTGGGTTAGTCACTGCAACTCAGCAGTCATCGGGAATGTTTGGTTGGATCAAAAAAATCTTTAAAGTGTTGTTTGGGAAAAAATAGAGATCCCAAAAGGAGTCTGCGTGCAGCCGTCCTGTTTTGGATTTTGGCAGCACTTTCGTAGAGCCTCGTAATGAGGCTTAAAGTGCGTATCCCAGTTCTTTTTTAGATCGTCATCACTGAGAGCCTCTATACCTTTTGATTGTGGTGGCATCCACTGGCGAGCGTGTGCGGCTTTTCCAGTGCTGGAAAGTGGGCCTGGGTCTTTATGGCCTGTGGCGAAATCGATCATTTGTCTGCATGTGGCCTCGCGTCCGATACGGTGACAGCTGGTACAAAGTTGAGGTTCGGTCTTTGTGCCTTCCGCTGTTGTTACTTGAATGGGAGTCGTGCTTATCGACGTCGGTTCAAAATCGACACGCCAATAATTAAATGCAGGTCCAATAGCGAGATAAGGAATACTTTGATTGTTTGCTGGAACGTTTACTTCTGCAGGCAGCCAAGGCGAATGCTTCCATGGACCACTATCGTGACACATCGTACATCGATCGCTACGAGCAGTTTGAAAGGGTTTGATCCAGGTTTTGCTGGGAATCACGTTAAGTACATTCTCTTGAATTTCTTTATTTGTGAGTAGGTCCCCCTGAGGTTTCGGAGACGGTAGCTCATCTATAGTTGGCGGCGATTTACGGTCTGGATAAGGAATAAAACCGCCATAGACCGGGTCGATTTGATCGAAGAAACATGTTTTACCGGATTTGTTATTGCTAACGATCATGCCGAGGCTGTCAAAGTAGTAGAGGCTTTTGAAGGATGCGAGATCTTTTTTTGCCTCGTAAATTTTGCTGCGGGTTGCGCGATCATCGGCAGAGGAAAAATTACGACTGCGGCAGATCAATGCAAGGTCCACGTTGTCATTAATCTTTCGTGTTAAAACAAAGTTATAATTAATGCAGCCAAGACCTTCTAACCACGATGGTTGATCGCAGCCGATTTCTGATTTTGCTAGAAGCGGATACTGTGCCGCGGTGGGTGGTTTTCCGTCGATCAGAGCCGGAATTTCCACTCCGTCCAAGCAATTTAGGGCGGGTATCTCAATGCCAACAAAACCCAGCTCTTGCCGGCAGTAGGCAGCATAAGCGGAGATATCTTCGTTTAACTCTAAGCTGTTTGACTGTGGTTCATCGGAATTCTTGGCGCCTGGACGCAAAACATTGCAGCTTGTCAGAAGGCTAACAAGTGTCGAGACCATGGTGATGGATGTTTTTGAGTTCATAGTTTAATTATGCATGAGGTTAGACCTCGTTGAGGAGTGTCTGGTAAAGCTAGGCTAAAACTGCCCGGATCGTGACGAAAAAAATCGTTCCATGAGGCGTTAGACTAGTTTAACTTGGGCTGGCCTTTGAAATTTGCTATGCTAATAGCTCAATTGGACCGTAGGTTATTGCGAAAATAAGAGGCATCCGACTATGTCACAAGTCATTGTTACAAAAGATAATATTACGCCGCGCCGTGTCACCAGTGCAACGCAAGAACACAAGATTGATCGTGAAGGTCAATTCAAACGTTGGCGTCGCAACGACATCACTGGTTTTGATCCCATTGCCGCAGCTGCTGGAATTGCGATGCTACCAGTTCTTGCTATTTGGTGGGTGTTTTCATGGGCCGCTGAGATTGCAGTTTTCGTTGCAATTGGAGTCAGTAGACTTGTGAGTACAATTGTTGGCCCCATGAAGGAATAGCAGCGTTTCTCTGCTAAATAGTTCGAGAAGGTTGATGGATGAGGTGGTTACAGTTTTAAGCGAATGATCTGTAACGCTTCAGCGATATCTTTATCGCTCATAACGCCCTTCTTTAAATAAAGAACTGTGCTATCACGGTCGAAAATAACCAGGTTGACAGAGTCGTCCTTGAGTTTCCAACTATTTACAAAGATTTTCTTAAAGTCTTTTAGGTAAATGGTGTGAGGAAACTCCTGTTGTTTCTTCTCGAGTTGGCTGGTGAGAACACTATTAGGGTACCAGGCAGCGGCCAGATTTATGGCAGCAATGCTCTGATGTTTTTCGCGGGGGAAATTTGCGTTTTTATAAGCAGCTTCGACCGGCTCGTTGTGCTTTCGTTCTTCTGGATCGACATAAAAAAAGCTTGTCACCTTGGAGCCAATCAATTCACTGCTAGCCCATACGACTCCGGTCGTACGTCCACCGTTTTCGCCGGTGAGTACAAGCTCCGATGGTTTTTGACCGATCGCAAGCTCAAGATCACCAAAGCAAAGGCTGCTATATAAAAATAACAATGAAAATAATAACTTAGTCCACATATGTCAAAGACTCCGTTTTTAGAGGTTTGTTACTGTACTTGAGGTGATAGTCGAGGTAAATAGCTCCTTCTAGGTCATAGGTAGAGATACTTGGTCGATTTCAAAGAAATGAGAGTGTTTTACATGCAAGCATGGTCCAGGCGTATTGTTGCGATAGCATTTATTCTTCTCATCTTGCTAGGAAATATTTGGCTCATTAGCCTTGTCACAAACTCTGAAACACCTGCGTGGACTGCAAAAGGTTTCTTTTTCTGTATTGTCCTTACGCTTCTAGGTGGCTTAGGAATGCTCTATAGCAGATTCTTTCTCAGCGAGCCTGAAGCTTAATCACTAGCGAATAACAGCGCCCCATCTTTATGGGCACAATTTACCGCTCTAGTTGAGCGTCAAGCTTTGCTATACTGTTATGAAGAGACGTTTATCTTGATATAGGCGGGAGTCTTGTGAGTAAGAAAAAGTTTCCTGAGAATCAATCGAATAAAACGATGGCTCCCCCTTCGATTAAGGCGGCATCGGCTGCGACTGATATAGCGAGAGCCCGCCATGAGATGGCGGCGATTGCTGCGCATCAACGTGAGCGCGAGCAGAAATCTTTCAACGCGCAGGAGCGAAACTCCGCTGAAGATAAGCGTGGCAATAGAGCCCGCGAATTGCATAATGTGCTTGCAACTGCACACGGAAAAAATCTTCTTATCTGTATTAAAGGTTATCCAGATCCCGATAACATTGCTTCGGCTTTGGCCCTGCAGTGGCTTGCTCGTCATCACGATATTCGTACTCGAATTATTCATTTTGAGGAAATTTCACATTACGAAAACCGTGCCCTAGTAAAAAAGTTGGATCTTGAAATTGAAGAATATGATCCAAGTAGCATTGATCTAACGGACTGGCAGTATTTTGCGGTCAATGATGCACAAAACCCAGAATTACCAATTAAACTTCCGGTTGCTTGCGAACTTCTGGTTTTCGTTGACCATCATAAAGCGCTTGGCACAGTCCAAGCTAAATTTTCGGATATTCGCGAATATAGCGGTTCGACGTCAGCAATGTACGCCGAGTACTTACTGGACGGAGAATATAAGTTTGAAGGTGTAAATACGGAGCAAAGCAAAATTGCAACAGCTTTAATGCATGGTATTCGAACCGACACCGACAACTTTGTAAATGCAATGCCAATGGATTATAGAGCTAGTGAGTTCCTTGCCAAATATATGGATAAGGATCTACTGCATCTTATTTCCCGCCAATCTATTCCCGCAAAAACGATGGATCTGACGCAGATTGCTCTGCAACGCAAAGACATCAAAGGTACCTTTATGTTTGCAGGGGTTGGATTTGTGCGTGAAGAAGACCGAGACGGTATCGGCCAGTGTGCGGATTATTTACTGCACCGCGAAGGTATTGACACCGTCATCGTATACGGAATTGTTGGCAATGAAGTCATTGATGGCTCGCTTCGTACGCGTTCCCATACGCTAGATCCTGATAAGTGGATTAAAGACGTTTTTGGCCAAGATCAAAATGGCCAATTTTATGGTGGTGGTCGTAAGGATAAGGGCGGATTTCAAATTCCGCTCGGCGTCTTTGCCAATTGCTCGGATAAAGAACTGCTTTGGATTCTGATTAAGAAAACCATTGATGAACTCTTCTACGATAAAATTGGTGTTGACGGTAAACCCGGCGGCGGCATGGATGAGATTCAGTCTGGTAAAGGTTAAGCTTCGAACGTGGCGACTCATCTATACACTTATATTTCACCGGTTCGTGAAAAAGATATCGAAACTATCTGTGCGATCCTTGAAGACGATGGCGTTATCGCGATGGCGATGGACGTTGGATGGTCTTTTGTCTGCGATGCAGCCAACGGTAAAGCTTTGGACCGTATTCATCGGTTAAAGCCGACTCATCCAAAAGACAGGCCATTTTCATTGATTTGTGATTCCATATCTATGGTTGCTCATCTTGCAAATGTCGACAATACGGTTTACCGCTGGCTTAAAAAAAGCCTGCCTGGTCCATTTACGATTTTGTTGGAAAGCCATGCCTCTCTACCCAAACAAATTCACGATAAGCGTAAAATTGTCGGTATTCGGATACCGGACTGTGAATTAGTCCGCGAAGTGGTTGCTAAATTTAAGCGCCCGCTTGCCGCCTCAACCATTGTGCTTCCTGGAAATAACGAGGATGGGATCAAAACTCAGCCAGGATTTGGCTGGGAAGTGGAAGAGAGCTTTGGTCATGGTCTTGATATGGTTGTGGACATCGGCGACGAGAGCCTTCGTCAGGAAACGACTATTATGGATCTGACCCAAGGAATTCCGGAGCTTGTGCGAGCCGGAGTTGGTGATCCCAAGATTTTCTCCTAGGCTTTCCCTGAATCATAAGTTATATCGCCCCATTGCCATCATTTGAATGGGGTTGATACGATGACTACTTCTCAAGACCGATTATTTTTAGATCATGCGGAGATTGCGTCTCTAAGTGCTAAGACCGCAGGGCTAGTTTTTGTTCGCTACTCTTTTCCTGCGAAGGATCATGATCAATTAAAAAAAATGGCAATTCAAATTGCCTCAGGTCAAACGCTGGGTTTTGTTCCTGATGATCTTGATTCCTATTTGCTCCATCTCGGACGAGTTGTCAGCATGGATCTTGGCGATCATGGCCGCGGTATTTGTGATATTGCCTATCCAGGGCATTTATTTGGGGCGGATATTGCTGGGATGCTGACAGTATTGTTTGGCAAGATCTCATTTGCTCCAGGCCTGCACCTTAGTTCGATTTCTGCCGATGAAAGATTTTTGACTCATATACCGGGACCTCGTTTTGGTTTAGAGGGAATTCGGAAAGCAGTTGCTGTGGCAGATAACAAACCTCTATTGATGGCGATCCTGAAACCAGGATTAGGGCCTGATGATCGCGTCCTAGCAGAAAATTTTGCCAAGCTTACTGAGGCTGGAACTCACTTAGTAAAAGATGACGAAGTGCGAGTGGATCTCAGCCTTGAGGCTGCAAAGAAGAGACTAGATGCGGTTCTCAATGCCGGAAAAGGTCGCGGAATGTATGTCATGGCTTTAAATGGGCCGGCATTTGAACTGCGTGAACGAGCGCTAGCTCTTCAGGCAGTCGGGGCACAGGCTTTTTTAGTTTGTCCGTATACTTACGGCATTTCTGTTTTACAATCGCTTGCAGGCGATCCTGCAATCAAGGTTCCCACTTTTGCTCATCCCGCGTTTACAGGAATTATGTCTTCGGCGACTCATGGCATTGCGCCAGGGGTAAGTTTGGGCACGCTCATGCGTTGGGCAGGAGCAGACGCCGTCTTATTTCCAAGCCCTTATGGCTCGATAGCTTTGCCAAAGCAGGATTGCCAGGTGATTCATGAAGAATTGATCAAACAACAAGGCTCTCTAAAGGTGTCTGCTTCGGTGCCTTCAGCTGGCATTATGCCTGAATTTGTCGAGCAGATTCATCGTGATTTCGGAGTTCGGGTGGTGGTCAATGCTGGCACTGGAATGGCTCGTAGCGGTGCTAGTATTGCGGATGGCGCGAAGGCTTTTATTGCAGCCATTGACCGACATTTTGTAAGTAAAAAATAAGGAAGAATATAAAGTGGTCAATCCATTTCCAACCCCTACCCCCTATCAAAAAGTGTTGCTTCAAGAATTAGTGCGCGTCGCTGAGCGTTGCTATAATCGCGGCTGGTCTTGGGGCACTGCAGGAAATTTTAGTATTCGTGGATCAGAAGGACTCATTTGGCAAAGCCCGACTGGTCTTTGTAAGGGTGAGTTGCGTCCAGAGCTCTTCGTACCTGTGCGACTTGAAACAGAAATAGCTGTAGAAGCATTCACCCAGAAACCAAGTGCTGAGATGCCGGTGCATGCCGGGATTTATAAAGCTGTTCCTGATGCGCACTGTGTTGTTCACACGCATCCGCATGAATCTGTGGCGATGTCTTTTGCGTTAAATGAGTTCGTGCTTGAAGGCGAGGAAATGGTTAAGGCACTCGGTGCAAAATCGCATCATGACCGTGTGACGATTCCGATTTTAAGTAATCCGACTCCGGACGAAATGAAAGATTTTAGTGTTAAGGTAAAATCTGGAATTCAATCGCCAGCGAAGATGGTTATCCTGCAGGGGCACGGCGTCTATGCATGGGGAAAATCGCCGCTTGAGGCAATGGGCTATTTAGAGGCATTGGAGTTTTTGTGTCAGAGCAAACGCTTTCGCAAGTAAATGTTCGAGACCTTGGTCTCATCGATTATAATGAAGCATTAGCGATTCAACTCCGGGAACACGAACGAGTTGTAACTGGTGGTGCTCCCGTAATTCTTTTAGTAGAACATCCCTCTGTGCTTACCCTTGGTAAGAATGCAGACGAAACGCATCTTTTATTAAGCAGATCGCAAATCGAATCTTCAGGTGTGAATATAGTTGAGACGGATCGCGGTGGTGAAGTCACCGCGCATGTACCGGGCCAACTCGTTGTTTATCCAATTCTTCCCATTACTCAGCTAAATTTTACTCCACGAAGTTATGTTCATGCCCTAGAAGAAGCAGTCATAAAAACACTTCTTAGCTTCAACATACAGAGTTTGAGAGATAGTGAGCATCCTGGAGTTTGGGTTGGCCTCAATAAAATTTGTGCCATTGGTGTAAGAATCAAAACGCGTGTCGCGATGCATGGGCTTGCGCTCAATGTGAATAATAGCTTTGATTTATTTCAGAAGATTGTCCCCTGCGGCATTCGATTTCGTGGCGTCACGTCAATGTCGCAGGAACTTGATACAAAAATTTCTATAGATGCAGTTAAGACAAAGCTAGTCTTCGAGCTGCAGAATCAAATTCATTTAAAGAACGACAAAATCAGAACAGTATAGATCCACCTTCTGCGGCTACAGAGGTAGGTTGTACTGCATCGAATTTAACGGATGGATCTACCACCGTCATTAAATGAACAATAAGGTCGCCGTGTGGGCCAGCGTAGCATTGCTTTAGCGCAAAACCATCCTTTGGAATGGTTACTTGCATGCTGCGTCCAGAGACAGTTGTAGGAGTACTCATAGAAAATTTAACGCCTGCTTGTGTCACCTTGTTTTTAAGGCGACCAAGCATCTGATTGGCGATTTCACCGATCCAATCAAGAACTTCTGCATCCCCTACAGGCATCTCCATGGCTATATTGGGATGGGATTTTTCGAGAAGAGTTTTTTGACACGAGATAACGATAGACCCTTTCATAAGGTCACCAGAGTATCCAAGTACGGAGGCAAAGCAAACTTGCATTTGATCGTCTTGATTGTGCGACTGACTGTCTTTGAGACGGTATTCAGTTAATCCATCTGTCGACGCTGTGAATTCGCTGATTGCTTCTTCGGTCATCTTTTTGAGAGCGGGCGGAAATCCTGACATGATTTGTTCCTTATTTTCAGCGATTAATAGATAGAAAAACCGGTGCATAGTTATCGACACCTAGTACTTTTCCTTGAGATTATGATTCCTAAACCTTTTTTTACCTTGGAAATCATTCTTCTTTTTAAGGAAATTTTTCATTTTTTAAATTTCAGAAACCAATTATGCCGATTTTCGGCGTTTGAGTTGACCTAGTAAGTTATTTTGACCTTTTATCGCAATACCGTTTATAGGCGACGGCGACATGAATGGATGGCCTGTTGACTGATTCGTGTGCAGAATAATATTGAGAACAGGACCGAATTTTACACGAAGCTGTTCTGCATATTCTAGCCCCGTAATTTCATTTGCGCCAAAATAATGGTCGACGATAACTGTATCGATACGCTTCATGAAGCTCGAATCACGTGCGATGATTTGATCTAATTGGGATGGATATTCGAAAACATGCACTTTATATCCTTCAAGTTGTTGTAAAGCTGAGTCGACAAAAATGGCTTCGTCGTCAATCAAAATAATCTCATGATTAGGAGAAATCAGATCCGCAGGACTGGTGTTGTAGTGATTTGTTATATAGTTCTCAAAATCTGAGTGACTCAGCGGTTTAGCTAAGACGATGTTTATTGCTCCTTTGGCATTCCTTAGCTGTTCACGATTTTCGAGATGGTTGGTATGCAAGATGGCATGACCGTAAGGTTTCATTTGTTTAAACGCTAAAATGACGTCTACTCCGGTTTTCTCTGAATGCTCGAAATGATAGTCGCATATAAGCAAATCTGGATTAAAGAGATGGATTTGATCAAGAGCTTCTTCAGGTGATCGGCAGATAATTATTTTTGCATGCGGTAAATAAGGCCTGATATTGGCTTCAACTGCAGTTGCATATGCAAGTTCATCATCTGCAATTAATACTGTCATTGTCGGCTTCGCAGGCTGCATAGAAGTTACGGGTAGCCTATTAAATTGGGATTCCTGAGGTTCATTGCCGACATTTGTTTTCATCATATTTGAGAATGCGGTTAGTTGAAGTTCTGCCGATGTTTTCGGCAAACGTTTAGGAGTAATCTTTTCGCCAGAAAATATAGCCGGAAGTATGATTTTAAACGAAGTTCCATCCTCCTCGGTTGAAGAAGCCGTGATCTCGCCGCCATGTTCAGTGATAATTTTTTTGACGATCGCTAAACCTAAACCGGTGCCATGTCTCTTGCCTTTTGTAAAGAAAGCATCGAAAATATTGGGCAAATCTTCTGATGAAATCGTAGATCCAGTGTTATGAATCTCAAAATAAATATATTCTCGTCCTTCGATGAGCTGACTATCAGTTGTAAACGTGATCGATTCCGCCTGCCCTTGAATGGCCTGTTCAGCGTTACCGAGGATGTTTGAAAGTACTCGTTGTAGCTGAATCTCATTCGCAAGAATGGAGCCCTTATGTTTGAGGTGATAGTGAAACGTAATCCGAGTGTTTGCGCTGACACGAAAAACCTGATCAAGGCTTGAAGCAATAAGATGGTCGAGTTGTACCGGGTGCTTATAGTTTGGAATATCACGACCAATATCCATAATGTCGGCGATAAGCTGATCGACGTTCTTCAAGCTTCGTTGTACGTCGATCAGCATGTTGTGCATAATTTTGCTTGATTCATCTTTGTTCTTTGCCGCAGATAAGGTGTCAAAGTAAGCTTTAAATAAGCTGAAAGGTTTTCGGACATCATGGGCCAGCATTTGCGTGGTTTTTGCTATTGCCTCGTAGACGCGTTGCTCTTCACGTATGCCCTGAAGTCTTTGTTCAGCCTTTGCACTCGAAAGCGCTCGAACTCGATGTTCAATGGTCGAGATGTTGATAAACGCTGAGAGAGCGAAAAGGTAATAGGATAAGGTTCGATAGAAGCCAAGACTCACGCGAGTCAATTCGCTAATATGGCCATGCTGAGAAATATCCCATAAAAGATTCACCGGCGATTCCAAGAATGCAATGGTAGCAATTGTAAGTGCGATAATACGAAGGGGTAAATTTTCCTTCCATATCGCGAAGGCGACTCGACCACAGACCATAGCTCCGAAGAATCCTCCAATAACATCGCGAAAAATCCTGATATCTGTTGATACCTGGTCGACAAAGTAAGGGGAAAACTCCATGGCTAAGGCATAGGGTACGCTAATCGCACTTCCATACTTTATCCAGGGCCACAATTGCTTGGGCCCAATTCTCGCGAGTTGAATAGCAAAAAAAATCCTCGCAATATCGCCCATCTGAAATAGATAATGTTGCACTGCAATCGGATAGGGTACGGAAAGCCACTGGTAGTCAATAGCTCGTGCGACGGACTCATACCCAAGGAACATTCCTAGTCCCAATGTTTCTGGTGATCCATCGATAAAGAGAAATAACATGATTACGAAAATTCCCATGACATGCCTTGTTAGGTAGCCGGTAGGATAGGAACTGTGCACGTTTGGATAGATGCTGGAATATTCGACGTGGAAGAGCGCAGTCACCATCATCAAAAGCAAAATAATACAAATGGAAACAGACAGAACATTCCGATTGCCGTCTGTTGGATGTGAGAGGTTACGCTGTTGATACAGCGTGCGGAGAGAATCATTCGATATATGCAATGTTTTAGATATAAAATTTGTCATGAATTGCTTTCTTCTTCAAAAAGTTCACTCGCAAATTGAATGATTTCTTCCAGCCTTTCGGCATGCGTCATGAGCTGTAGGAATTTTTTCTTTTCACGTTCGGTGGGTGATTTGATAGCTAGTTGGTTGAGTTCTATAAGAGCTTTAAAAGAATTTGTGGCTGAGAATAGATCATGAACGAATTTCTGACGCTCTTGATCGCTCCACTCGAGGTCGATATTTATTTTCTTCATGTCCTTGGAAGTCTCAGCGGGACTCTCCGTCTTTGTGACTCGAAGGAATTCCTTGAATGACTTTTCGATTCGCTTACCCACGCACGGACCTCTCAATAACGTTATTTGCCTATCAAGTATCGATAAGGGTATCGGAATCATGGGCTTAGATCTTAGAGGCGCTGTAAACAAAAATTGCTTCACGGGTTTTAATGGTCAGACTTTTATAAAAGTAGCTAATAATATTGGCAGGTTGTGCAGGGCTACCGCATCTAAATTCCTGAATTCTCAAGGCCTGCATCCCTCATGACTT
>CAZUYQ010000030.1:41684-43882 GCA_964624705.1 uncultured Polynucleobacter sp. | reverse complement strand
GGGGTCGGAACCAAGCAGGCCCCCAAGCCTTTGCACCCCAACCAACGGGGCGAGTTCTGCCACCCTATTTTTCGTAAAATAAAGCGACTCGAGATGAACGAGGCTTGATAGCGGCGAGAGGTCATCGACGCGGTTGCCGCCAAGGCTTATTCCCGTAAAATGATTAAATGCTCCCACCGGCCCCAGTTCATGGACAAGATCCCGCGGATGATCAAAGGGATCCGGATACAGATTTAACATGGGTAAATGACTCAATTCCTGTGCCGCTTTCTGACAAAAGTCGGACTCCGGTACCTCTTCGATTTTTACTTTAATCATCATAGCAATAATAGTGTTGCGCTCGTCCTCATTGAGAGGTTGCATGCACATCTGCTCAAAACTGCGGGCGAAAACCGGTGATTCCGCTGCGCAGACAACGGCGATTAGAAAAAATGAAAGGATCGCTGCCAAACTGTTACCGATGTTTTTCATGACGACTCCTTGAAGGAGATGTGTGTATTTGTTGATCACTATATCGAAATAGAGTTTAAGAATCCAGTGGTTAACGCTGGTGTTAAAATAATACTAAAAAGTCACCAATAGAATAATAGCACTTTTAGATCCGACTGATGATTGTTAAATTACGTCATCAATAGGAGTTTAAGGCACTGATGATGACATTTCCTCATTCGAGTCATATTCTTGTCGTCGACGACTTGGCGGATAATCGCCAGTTACTGCGCGCCATTTTTGAATCAGAAGGGATGACAGTTACCAGCGTCAATTCGGTAGCTAATGCACGCCTTGAGTTATTGTCCGCACGTAACTTTGATTTGGTCCTCAGTGATATTTCTATGCCTGACGAAAGTGGCTTTTCACTTTTAGAATGGCTTCGATCTCAAGACGAAAAGATTCGAATCATTCCTGTTCTGTTAATTACCGCTGCGATGCCTGAAGATCGTCATCGTGTGCATGGGTTGATGCTGGGGGCAGTGGACTATGTGGTTCGTCCCATCTCAAACCAAGAGTTGCTCTTACGTGTACGACATGCGATCGAGCATTTTAGAAGATTCCTGAACCTCAGGAATTCTCTTGAATCCTCCGAAGATATGGCGATGACTGGCCGCATTCTTGCTGCCGCCAATCATGAGATTCGCAATCTCACCGGATTAATTTTACTCACAAGTGAACGAACTCTTACCACCATTCAGCGTGGTCAATCGATGGAGCCGGGATCGAATGGATTCGAGAGCATTCAAGCATTACATAAGACCGCCAGGCTTTTAGCCGATGTCAGCCGTAATTTAAATGCGCATATTACAAATGATCGTGTCCAGGTTGAAGTCATTCATATTATTCCTCTGATTCAGGAAGTTGTAGAATTAGTCCGTCCTCGACTTACGACGGTAATGCTTGATCTTGATGACAGCTACATCTCCGCCGATGATTATGTTTTGGCTGATGCAACCAGGCTAAAACAAGTCCTGATTAACTTCATTTTCAATGCTCAGGAATCTATCTTAGAACGAAACGCTTCCGCATCAGGAGGTCGTATTAGTATCAGTGTGATTGAGCGTCGATCAGGTGATGGAAATTTATCGATTTTAGTAAGTGATAATGGAATTGGGCTACCGCGTCATGAAACACGTATTGATTTTGAACCCTTCCGCACGACTAAATCGGTAAAAGGCGGTAAGGGCCTCGGTCTATGGTTATGTTCGCGGTTTGCTGCTGCCATGGGTGGGTCGATCGCTTTAGAATCCACGGGGCCTGGAACTGGTGCAACATCAAGCATTACGCTAAGACGTGCCGCGAAGCCGGAAGAGTTTGCGCTACGTATCGAAGATTATTTGCTAGATTGAGGGGCGCTGGCCGGACTTTCCGATGCTCCGCCAAAGCGAGCGCTAAGGAATTCACTATTGTTCTGCATCCCCGCAATTTTTGCGTCGACCGATGCAAATGTTCGTTCGAGATTTTTTCGCTTGGCATTTAGTCGTTCTTCACTGCGAGAAATATCGTTTTCTTGCTGTTTGATACGCTGATCCATGCCTTTAATCCGAAGAGCAATAGTACCGGTCTGTCTGTCGCGAAGCTGGCGGATGTTGTCGGATAAGCGTTGAGCAAGGCCAGGTCCTTGTTCTGAGTTTGCGAAAACGGCGGCGACACCGTCATAGTCTTTGGTCAGGGCATCTTTTAATTTATTATCATCAACCTTGAGG
>CAZUYQ010000030.1:37105-41674 GCA_964624705.1 uncultured Polynucleobacter sp. | reverse complement strand
CCAGAATGTGGATCTGTCGTGATGCCAATATCTGCGAGTGACATGCCGGATTTACCCACCCGAGTTGACCCGATATTGTTTTGAAGCTGGCGAATAGAGGTCCTTAGCGCAGAATCACCGGATAATGGGCCTGCTTTCCCAGTACTTGGATTGACCGCTGTTTGAGCTCGAGCAAAGGCGCCAATTTCATTGTACTGTTTCACGAATTCTTGAATACCTTGGCCGGTCTTTTCGAGATCTTGTTTTACTTCTATCTGAACGCGTGTACCTGGTTCAGCGCGCTTCGCCTTTAGACTCACGCCATCGATAAGATCATCTAGTTTATTTGCGTCGCGATGAACATCAACGCCTTCAAACTTTGCGCGTAAGTCCTGAGGTGCAACGATCTCTTTAAACTCGGTAAAGGTCGTATCGGGATCGATACTAATGACGGCTTCTTTGCCGCTTTCGACGCTGGATACTAATAAACGAAAGGGATCATCTTTTTGACCGGTGTTGATCACCATCGCTTTAACGCCATCACTTACATCATTAATTTTCTCGGCGACATCTCGAAGAGTTGCACCGGGAGGAATGGTAATATCCTTGAGTTGATCACCGACACCGACTCGCATAAACCCAAAGCCGACAGGGGTTTTGTCCGCGTCGGCAAAACCGAATGCCAGTTGCCGATTGGACCTCGCAAGGCCTTCGACTTCAAATTCATAGGATCCGGGTTGAGCGGTTGCAGAAGCGACGCCATCGATTAAATCGGGATGAGAGGACTCCAGAGATAATTTGGTAAATGATTTTTTTGTTTTGAGACCGTCAAGTGATTTGCCAAAGGATTCTAATAAGCCGTCAAAGTTTTTAAAATCTTTGCGATCGGAGTTAACTCGTTCTTTGCGTTCCTTTGCGGAATCGATTGGCAGACGTTCGCCGTCCATGATCTTATCGATCATGCCTGCGCCACCGAAACCACCTATTCCTTGAATCTTAATAAACTCAGTTACTCCACATTGCATATCGGAGGAATTCGCCAACTGAGTAGAGTAGGTAGGATCTGCCTAGGGTGCGAGTCTTTGCCAGGTCCATTTCTCTTCTTCAAGCGTTGCTCGCAGGCGGTCATGAAGCCTTGAGGTTCGTCCTTGCCAGAATTCAAACTGATCCGGCACCAATCGATATCCTCCCCAGTTTGAAGGCCTCGGAATATGCTCGTCGCTAGCAAACTGCACCGTCATCTCTGCCATCTTATGCTCAAGGGCGGCGCGACTGGAGATGACACTAGACTGAGGTGATGCCCAGGCACCGAGCTGACTGGATCGAGGTCGACTCGCAAAATAAGCGTCCGACTCCTGTGCTGGAAGTTTTTCGAAATAGCCACGGACACGTATCTGACGTTCGAGTGTACTCCAAAAAAAATTAACGGAACCGCGAGGAAGTTTTTCAATTTCCTGGCCTTTGGCAGAAAGATAATTGGTATAAAAACTCAGTCCAGCTGCGTTAGCTTCACGAAGAAGAACTATGCGGCTTGTAGGAAAGCCATCCATATCCAGCGTTGCAAGGTTCATGGCGTTTGCATCTGGAATGTTTTGATCGATGGCATACTGCAGCCAGCCAGAGAACATCTCGATCGGATGGGCGGGAATATGATCTTCGAGCAAACTTCCTTGACTGTAATCGCGGCGTATTTGGCCTAGGGTTTTAAGCATACTTTCCTCCAGACCACATGCATATCAAAGCTAGAGCCTTGTCGCAAAAGGAAACGCCTCCCGCGGAGCGGAAGGCGTTTCATGATCACACAGGAGGGGTATAATTGAGGTCAGACCGAAGTCTGGCCCTAATTAGCGAGAACCGATTACTTCGTAGACTGCGAGCCAGTCGTAGTTTGAGTCGGGGTCTGTGTGGGGCTTTGAGTCGGATTGCCAGTCGATCCACCAGAGGAGCTTCCTGAACCAGAACCTGTGGAACCAGAGCCTGTGGAGCCAGAGTCGCCCGTTGGTTTTCCAGAGGAACCATCCTTGGAGGTGTCTTTGCTATCTGTGCCACTATCTGCAGCAATTTTACACTGACTGCCTTTTTCTGCGTCGACGATCGTCTTGTTGACCGATTCATTTGCTGTGCCGATATTCAAGACATCCGTGAAGTTAAATTTCTTTGCTTCACCCGGAATATCAGAAACAGTGATCTGACGAGCATAGTTTGGTGTTTGACCTTTTAGACCCATGGTCACGGTCGCGATATGGTTGTAATGATCCGTTTCTTTAGCCCGGCTGATATCGAAATCCGCTTGCACAATACTGTTGTCCGTATCGACGAGCGAAAGGTCGGCATGGAAGGTTCCAATCGTATCTTTGCCTAGGCGACGCTCGAACTGCAGTGTCAACACTTGCTTTGCATCTGCGGCGACGGTGTCGGCGTCAACAGCCTCACCCGCAATTGGTTTAAGTTTTAAGGTGACCTGACCACTGGTGACGTCCACACCGTCAATGGTATCGGCGGTACTTGTTCCCTGAATATCAAGTCCAAGTTCCATAGTAATAAACTGGCTGAGAGCCTGCATTTCTTTTGTAAGGCCTGAGTTCAATTTACCAACATTTGTTTCGCCAATTTTTGCAATAATTGCTGTCTCTAAAATAAGTCCGAGGATCTCGTTGTCTTTATCAATATTAAGGTTCAACCCGCCATCGCGGCATTCTTTGGTTGTATCGCTATAGAAGCTATCACCCAATGTCACTTGCTTACGTGCGTGAGCGATGAGGAATTTACGATAGTTACGAACACCGCTACGAAATTTGCCAACATAATCTTGGCTAGCAAGCTTTTTAATAATGATCTCAGCTGCAGTCGTCCGCAGATCGTCAATATGTTTTAAGAAATCTTCTGGGTTCGCTAGAGAAAAGTTATCAGTCGCCTCGGCTGGTTTCGCAGATGCGTCCTGCAGAGTGCTATTCTTTGCGTCTTTCTTAACCTGGACTGTTATTTTACCGCAGCTTGTTGCAGCAAAACCAATAAGTGTAAGTCTGGCGATTAAGTTGGATTTCATAAGTGCTCCTGTCTCTTTCTAAGTTGGTACGTCTAGCAAACCTGTGTGTGCATGGTTTAAAGCAAAAGGCAGGCCAGTCGTCTTTAGTAGCTCGATGTGCTATGATAACTATCTATAATTAAAGGATAATTTATTGAAATCCGGGCTTGTGTAACTTGTCGGAAACATTCAAGAACTGTCAGGTTTTTCGACAAACTGTCAAATCTGTCAACTCCACGAAGTGCTGATTTTTGACGATAAGATAAAGGTCGCCCATTTCTGTCTTATCGCTAAGGAGCATTTGCTTTGACTGAAACGGATTCATCAGTCCAATCTCATTGGTTAAGCCGATACAATATCGACCTTAAAACCATTATTGCGGTTGCGATAGCATGGATCTGTTGCGGAGTAGGATTTTATTATACATCTGTTGGTGATTATCTTGATGCAAAGCTCGCTGCTCCCATAAATTTTCAACTTCGAGATCTCCTGAATAAATCGCCTGTTCATGATCCTCGTCTTAAAATTCTTGCATTTGACGACCGCTCTTTTGCCGCACTCGGTTCTCCGACGCTGTCTCTAGAATTATGGGGCGACTTGCTTGATGGTATTGCTGAGAGTAAACCTCGGGCGATCTTTGTGGACGCGATGCTGAGTGCGAAGGCAGATGATTCACCGACTAAGCTCGCATATTATTTTTCCAGGTTAAAGGATCTAAATGTTCCGGTGATGCTCGGAGCATTTATTAGTAAAAATGAGATTCCATTCAAAGTCCCATTATCGACCAATGAATCTTGGTATGATCTAAACCAATATGTCTCTTCGAAAACAATACCTATCCCGCAAGAACGCTTTGGCTGGCATGCATATGGTCCGTCGCAGGAATTGCAGCCATGGTTTCGTCATACAGGTCATTTTCAATTATTTGCCGAACATAAGGTCGAGCCGTTTTTATACTTGGGTGGAACTCTTGTTCTGCCGCATATCACCATGTTTGCAGCGAAAAAGCTTGAGATTGGCGACGGCAATGTCCTGATTGACGGCAACCGTGTTGCACTCGACCGTCACGGTGCGATTGATGTTAACTTTGTCAGCCCTCAGCGTTGGAAGATTCAATCGATCATTGAATCGATCAATGATGTGAAGGCTGGGTATAAGCCAAGCGGAATCGTCGAAGGTGATATTGTTCTTATACTGCCTTTGTATTTCACGGGTAATACTGATTTCCGTCCGTCCCCTTACGGCTTGATCCCTGGCGGCCAAATCTTAGCGAGTATGCTAAACAGTATTCTGACCGAGAAATGGTTACAGCCGGTGCTCGCCGCTGAAGTCTTAACTGTATCCGGTATTGTGGGTCTTGCACTGATCTCTGCGATTTCCAGCACGGTGGGTTTCTGGTTAGCGTTCCTTTGCTTGGAAGTTTGTTTATTTGCAGGTGCCCAGTGGGCGTTTTCTTACTTTGGCTTAGTTATACCCTGGCTTATGTCTAGTCTGACCTGGGCAGGTTTTGCGGTGCATTTATTTGCACTCAAAATGCGATTTAACGAGCGAAAAGTTGTGATTCT
>CAZUYQ010000030.1:35024-36931 GCA_964624705.1 uncultured Polynucleobacter sp. | reverse complement strand
GTGCGGTCGATCCTGTCCAGTTACAGCGGGTGCTGCAAAGACCTGATGAAATCAATTTGGATGCACGCGAAAGGGTCGTGACTCTTATGTTTATCGATGTGGTTGGATTTTCTCTTTCTGCAGAGAATATGTTACCGCGCCTTGCCTTTGATACGCTCAAAGAGATTTTACTGGAAATGGGTAAGCAAGTTCATGAATACGGCGGGATCGTTGATAAAACATTAGGGGATGGTCTTCTCTGTTACTTTGGCTATCGCTTTGATCGTGATGAGACGACGACCGATCATGCCGAGAAGGCGCTTAGATGCGCGATACGTATTCAGGAGCTTAATATGCAGCGTAATCTTCATGCCTTAAGTGTTGGCGAACCGCTCTATCCTCTCCGTATCGGGATCAATACCGCATCATCTTATTTAGGTGATTTAGGCTCTGGGCAAAAAATTGAGTTCACTGTCGTCGGTAACGGTGTGAATTTCGCCAAACGCCTCGAGGGTGCCTGCGATATGTTTTCAGTCATGATCGGTATTACAACTTGGGAGTTGATTAAGGGATTAGAAATCAACAAATCGGCAGTCTCGCGTCGATTGATTCGTATTAAACATCATAAAGAACTTATTGATGCCTACGAATATGACCCGTTTTTTGACCAAAAAGATGTGCGAGCACGTGTCGCCGAGGCGTTTAGAAAGTCAGCAAATCTTCAACGGCTTAACGAGCGAAACCCGGTGAACGATCCACACGCAATAACCGTCATATCCAAGCATGGAGACGCTATTATTGTGAATTTCTCGGGCACAGGTATCAGTCTTCAATTTAAGATGGCGTTAACTAGAGGGTCCATCATTCAATTTGCCTTGGAAAGCCGCGAACCAGGCCTTCGTCAGCAGTTAGAAAAACTTCAGATTACGGACATCGAGGCAGAAGTGCGATGGAATTATCAATCCGCGGGTGGATTTGTGCATGGTCTGATGTTTAGAAATCTTCCTGAAGAGCATCGCGAAGATTTCATTCGAATTCTGAGTGATCATGCTTACTCTGGGCACCAGGTTATCGGGGGCAATCATGAAGCAAGCTAGATTTAAATTTATATTACTAGCGGTGGTTTCTTTTATGCTAAATGCATGTGGATCGACCGAAAATCAAGGCTATAAGTCGACCATCGCTTGGGATGATTTGACCTCTAGTCGTCATCATTACAACTCGACCCCGGTTCCGGGTGAAGCACTGAATCTAGCAGATGTTTCTAACAAAAAAACGCCACCGGCAAAGAACGAAACCACGCTTCAACAATTGGTGACCGGCTTTCAGATGGAGAATCCTTCTCTTTACGAAGGCGGGGTTTATGGGAAGAAAGGACACGTTCCAGTCTTTGCCGCATTGACTAAAGATATTCCAGACTATGACCGCTTGTACTGGGTGATGGTCAAAGTTTTAAGCGAGAAATATGGCTGTTTTATTAAACGTAAACAGAGTAGCCATGCACAGGTCGCAATCGAATGTCGTGATCGCAGGCGGGTCGTCTTCTATCGTCACCGCGGGGATAGTTGGATTCAATTTTATGGGCGACAGTATGACCAGCAAGGCCGTGAACTCGTCGTTAAAAATCATAGGGCATATGTGGTAGAAAACTGAGAGATCTCTTAGATCTGTTTTCCCACGTATAGCCCTAAAACAGTGGCAACAAGTCCGCCACCAACGCTAGCAGCTAAATAGAGACTACTCATCAAATACTGGCCTTCGGAACCCATTTTTACCACGTCAAGGCTGAAGGCACTGAAGGTTGTAAACCCACCGAGTAACCCCGTCATTAATCCAATTCGTAGATCTTCACTCAATAGTAAGCGATCTATACCTAAAACATAAACAACGCCAATTAAAAATGAACCGATAATATTGATTGCAAGAGT
>CAZUYQ010000030.1:18640-35014 GCA_964624705.1 uncultured Polynucleobacter sp. | reverse complement strand
AAAAGGGAAATGAGTGCCGGGAATGTTACTGGCTAAAGTATTGATAGAATATCGAGCGAATACACCAAAAATTCCAAATATAGCTAAGAATACATATTTCATCATAAAGCCCCTATAGCTTCCGAACGGCAATGTCGGCATTATCTCGTTTCAGAAAATATCCGTCAATTAGGATGTTCGCTGAAAGCTATAGGAGCACCATGCGAATGAATCGCATGGTTTCATGTGTACTACATCCTTACATAACGACAAGGTAATTCACTTATAATGGATGTTTTGCCCGCGCGATCACGATATAGGATTTTGGCGCTACCAATCCCAACCAAGCCACCAGTCTTTACTTGAACCGTATAGCTATTGACCCAATTCACATCATGACAAGTCAGAGTAGTTTGGCCATCTGTATAAACTTTAGGTGTTTTTGTGCTCGTGCAAACATTTAGCGCAAAGTTGCGAGGGCCGGCAAACGTCTGCTGCCAGTAGGTTGCCTGATAGCCCTGTGTGGCATGATCATAAAAAAACCGGACAATCGCATCGCCATCAGAGATAGGCTCTGGATTTTTACACTCGATGACTAGCTGTGTTTGGCTAAAAGCTGTGGCAGATGTTGTCATTAAAAATGCGGCTAAGATTAAATTCTTCATTTGATTCCCCTTAAATTGGTTAATACTTTTATCAAAGCGATCAAGTTGCTTTGACGAGCGGTAGATAGCATCGCCTCCTGTAACAGGCAAGGACTGGCGATAGATAAGTCCGACAAATCGTGGATTCTAAATCCGCAGTCTTTATATCATGCTCTTTAAGGTGACCTGTTTTCATGTTATGTCATCCCTTGGAATGACATATATGGAGGCGATATGCGGCATGATTTGCACCACATCGAATTACTGAATAAAATTTTAGAAAAAAAGCAAAAGACCAATCCTCAGTATTCTTTGCGGGCTTTCGCAAGAGACCTGTCGCTTGATTCTTCCGGTTTAACCAAAGTGCTGAAAGGTGAAATCATGCTTTCACTGAAGGCGGCGGTGCTTACAGCATCCAAATTACAGTTGTCAGATTTGGAGTCAAAGCGCTTTATTGATTCGGTTGTAGAAGAACATGTTTATCAAACAGTGCAATCGGCTAGCTTAAAACCAGCTTGCGAGCATTTCATTTATAAATAGAGATAAGATTTAGAACATTTTCCCCAAACTGATTCCAAAAGATTCAAAAGAAAACTCGGAGTCCTTGCCTTCAACTCGTTGCTCGACTTTGCCGACAAATTTTGTCATCAATCCGATCATAATCTCGTGGCCCCATTTAAGATCGGCCTGATAATTCCAGGTTCCATAGTCTTGACGGTTATCACTGGTATTGACGTTGACAGTTCCCTGGCCGATCGCACCACACACTTGTAAGTCTAAATCATTTGAGTGAAGACAAAATGTTGGCAAAAATAAGAATGCAAGTATCCGAATCTCGTCATCTTGGCGATAAGGAAAAACATTCCCATCGTGGCGCGTTTTGACGGATAAAACATCCAATGAGAGTCCAGTCCGTAAATCCAAGAGGGGGCTCAACGCCTGTGGTTCAAGCCAATGCCGTAAGTGAAATCCATACAGTGGTGCCGATTTCTCGGTACTCAAATCACCAAGAAATTTAGCGCGGCTGTAGGAAATTGCAAATTCGCCCTCAGCAAAGCAGATTTTCGTTAGAGATGCGAGTAAGCAGGCAAAGATGAAGTACAGTGATTTCGATCTAGTAAACATTTTTTTTACACCATTTATCTTAATAACACGGCTCGCACGGGACTGGCATCAAAGCCCGCAAGCTTCAGCGGCAAAGCGATAAGCTGATAGCTGCCGTCACTCACATGATTGAGAACTAAACCTTCTAAGTTTCTCATATCATATTTTCGGAGCATTTGATGAGCTGGTAAGTCTTTACTAGAAAATGGATCGACCGAAGGTGTATCAATTCCGATTAACTTCACACCATTTTTTCCGAGATAATCGAGGGCCTCAGCGGAAAAAGCACAGAAGTCTTCGTTAAAAATATCCGGGTTTGGTGCAGACAAAGTTCTAAACAAAACTCTCTGTGCACCTTTTTTTACAGGATCGACACAGTCACTAGGTTCAATAAGCTGCTTACCAACCACACTCACCACTTCACAAGAACCTATATAAGCCTCGAGCTTAACAGCATCAATCGTCGAGCCTTCGGAATGAAAATGCTTTGGCGCGTCCGCATGAGCGCCTAGGTGAACAGTACTTCGTATCGTCGATAAATCAATATTACTGCCCGTGTCGATATCGCATAGGATTTCGCGGCTCAATGGTGTATCGCCTGGCCAAACCGCAATTTTTGGCGATAACAAGGGCGATATATCAATAATTTCCTTTGTCGAGTTCACGGAAAAACTCCAACCCGCTTATGGATTTCATCTAAAGCCTGTTGATACTGGGCTCGCGTATCAGCGTGGCTGACGTGGGCTAGTTCGCGATTCCAGATCACCCAGTTACCATCAATCATGACGTGAGTCACATCACGAGACCCCATACTATAAATCACATTTGCTAATGGATTATCAATCGGTAGGGATGAGAGACCTATATCGAGCACAACGAGATCAGCAAGTTTTCCTGCTTCGAGCGTTCCAAGATCATCAATCACGCCGAGCACACGGGCTGGGTTAGTTGTGGCCATCGCAAGGAGATGATCTGGGCTTAAGTGCGCGAGAGCGGCACCAGCATTTCTGCCAAGAAGGCCCGCAATTTTTAATTCGTTAAGCATATCCGAGCTATCGTCACTCGCTGCGCAATCAGTGCCGATCGCTAGCGGAATTTCATATTCGGTGAACCCTTTGACATCTGCCAAATGCTCGTAAATGACCGTCGAAGCCGGACACCAACCAATTGTTGATTTTGATTGAGCGATAATGGATAAATCTTTTTTGTCAGCACTCACTAAGTGCACTACAAGACTTTGTGGTCCCAAGGCTCCGCAAGCCGCAGCAGTTTCGACCGGGGATTTACCATCGCGTTTTTCAACACGCCGTCGTTCGCCTGATGTTTGCGAGAGATGCATATGCAGCGGAATCTTATGATCGCGGGCCCAGGTTGCAATCTCAGTAAGTAGTGCGGGGGAGACTGTGTCTGCCGCATGTGGCGCGACAACATGACGAATGCGTGACGAGAATTTACTGTTTTCAATTAAGTTGCGCGCACGGTCCCAACTCGCGCGACCTGGAAACGCGCCGCCGAGATCCGCAACAGTTTCGCCAATCCAGCCGCGTACGCCGAACCGTTCAAATGCGGCGCCGATTCCTTGGCTAAAGTAGTAGTGGTCGACGAAGGACGTTACGCCGGATCTTAGCCCATCAAAAATATAGGAATAAGAGAGAGGCTCTAAAAGTTCGGGAGTTAAGTTCTTTTCAGCCGGAAATAAAAACGACTCAATCATATCTGTTTTGCCATGGCCTAGCCCACGGAAAAATCCCATGGCCACATGCGTATGACTATTGAAGAGGCCAGGTAATATGATTTTTGAAGAGGCGTCGATAAATGCAAAGGAGCTAAATTTTTTCTGAATATCCTTTGTTGCACCAACTCCAACGATACGGGAGCCATCTATGGCGATAGCGCCGTCACGAATCATGGGCATAAATGGACCCGGTACTACGAGGGCGTTTCCAATAACGAGTTGTGTCGTTTTGGTAATATTTTTTTCGTTGATGGAAGAGTATGTTTTTGTCATTGCTAAAAGATACATGAGCAGATTCAAAGAGTCTTCCAACAATTTACTCCGACGTCGGAGTAATTGCTTGAAAAACGATCAGCTGAGCAACTGAGCTAGGTGTAAGGTGTTCATGTATTCTTTGACCCGAACAAATTTCTGATCTTTTACAACGATGAGGAAATGATATTTATTGTTGTATCGCTTGCCGTTTACATGAATGCCTTCCGACTCCACTTCGGCCGCAACCTTATCTCCCTCTGCCGTCATATCTTTTACTTCGAGCTTAAAGCCCGTAGGAAAGCCCGCTTGGATTCTATTCACAATTGCGAAATATTCTTTTTTGTTCTTGGTGCCTGAAAACGGCAGACCTTCCGGGATCCACCAAGCGACCTCATCGGCTACGAGTTCAAAGGCTTCGTTGGCCTTGCCCGCTGTGATTCTTGAAAAGAACGATTCAACGATTTGCTTGGTGTTGCTCATGAGAAATCTCCTTTAATGGGTTCATAGCACAGGAATTATATATTCAATTTAATACTATTTCCGCAACATATGATATTTTAGTATTATTATATTATACCTTGAGTATAAGCAGAAGCAAGAAACCCAAAGGAGTGGTCATGGGCGTTGCCGTCGAACTGATCGGTAAAATCAGGAAACGTATGAAAGAGCGCGGTATCACTTATAAAGATATGGCGAAGCGATTGGGAATCTCGGAGCCGTCGCTCAAGCGGAGTTTTTCGAAGACGCTATTTACCATCGAACGCATTGATGAGATGTGTGCTGTTCTTAATTTATCTCTCGAAGAATTGGGAAAACCGGATCTATCAACCTTTCAAGTCGAGTTTCTGACAGCTGAACAGGAAGAATACCTTGCTGCGGATGAAAAATTATTTGTCGTTTTTTATTTGATAGTCAGCGGTTTTACATTTGACGCAATCTTAAATCACTTTTCTTTCGAGAAACCTGAACTACAAAAGGTGTTTTTAAATTTGGATAAACTAAATTTAATTAAGCTTTTTGAAAATAATCGCACCATGCCCTGCGTTGATCAGGGTATTTGGTGGGATCTAGAAGGTCCTCTTAGTAAGAAATATGGCGATATGATTCGTACCGACTTCTTTGATTCTCATTTTAATAAAGCGAATGAGCATGCCTGGCTCACAGGCGGCAATATTTCTCGTGAGAGCTTAAAAACATTACAAAAGAAGCAAGACAAGGTAGTTGCGGCGTTCAAAGAACTTGTGGAGCTAGATCACCACTTGCCAACCGCTGAGAAAATTAACCTGACGTTTATGGCAGGTCTCCGTCCTTGGACGCTGCCTCCAGTCTTGAAGTATCGAAAAAAATAGAAACTTCTTTATGCTATATATCGTGAGCTCTATAACTCGGCGATCGATGTGAGTGCGACTAAGATAAGTACGATTTTTTTTGAGAAGGAAAATAGATTTTTCATAGAACGATGCTCCTAAGGTTTAAGATGGTGAGCTTATCCGATAGGTAGCGAGGCGGGGTCAATGAGGAGAACAAGAAAACCGAACACCGAGGGTTCGCAGAGTGAACAAACGCAAAAAAGGGCCCTCCTCCATGGAAAGCCCCCTTCATTGCAGAGACTCCCGACCCATCTTGCGATGAATAAGGAGTAGGTAATCCCTGCTAAAACACGCCTAGACGTGAATTATTTAATTTTTGCTTCTTTAAAAGGAACATGCTTACGAACGCGTGGATCGTATTTTTTCAGTTCGAGCTTGTCTTTGCCTTTTTTCTTATCAGTTGTATAGAAGTAGCCTGTTCCTGCTGTGGAAACAAGGCGGATAAGTTCGCGGCTGCCTGCTTTTGCCATGGTCGTACTCCAATAAAATACATGAACACATTAATCGAGAAGGGCGGTTTTATCCCATAAGCGCCTTGAAATGCAAGAGAATTCCTGGAAAAGCTCGGCTTATGGTATAATTCTTAAAGATATCAGTTATTTGGAATCTTTAAGACGCTTCGAAGGTCTTGTTAGTTTATAAAGGGAATGACCCGATGATGGCAAAAACCCAATATCTCGCTCGGTTCTGTTTTCTAGCAGTCATAAGTACTGCTGCTTTTTTTGCGAATCCGGCATCTGCCAATCCTTTATTGCTTCGCCACTCGGTATTTAAGATTGAGACTACGAGTCAAGATCGCAATTTTCTAAATCCTTGGCGGCTGCGCACCCCCGAAAACTTTAGTGGCACGGGCTTTTATATCGGCGATGGCCGCATTCTGACAAACGCCCACGTGGTTGCCAACGCGAGTTATCTCACCGTTCAGCGAGACTCCGATCCGAGGCCAGTGACAGCTTGGGTAGAATTTATTGGTCACGACGTCGATCTCGCGATCTTAAAGGTGAAAGAAAAAAATTATTTCCGCGGCGTCGATATCTTGTCATTTGGCTCTATTCCAAGATTGCGCTCACCGGTGAGTACGGTTGGTTTTCCAATGGGTGGCGATCAAATCTCGATTACAGATGGTATCGTGAGTCGTATTAGTTATCGCAACTATGTGCATAGCGATGCGCATAAACATCTTTTGATTCAGGTGGATTCAGCGATTAATCCTGGAAATAGCGGTGGGCCCGTTTTTCAAGGACGCAATGTCGTCGGAGTTGCATTCCAGTCGCTAACTCGTGCTGAAAACACGGGCTATATTATTCCAACGTCTGTCGTGCAGCGTTTTCTTGCCGATATCTCGGACGGAACCTATGACGGGGTTGCTGAGTGGGGTATTGAGACTGCCGATCTATTTATGAGTAATTCCGCTGCGGCGAGGTTTAATCGTTTGCCCAAAGGCGAACCTCGCGGTGTTTTCGTGAATAAGGTTTTAGATTGGTCGCCTGCGGCCAGTGTATTGAAACGAGGTGACGTGATTCTCAGTATTCAAGGCAAGGATGTGGGTGTCGACGGACGAGTTGTCTATGAAGGAGAGCGGGTTGACTTCGAAATTCTCTATGATTTACTGCAAATCCGCGACTCCGTTCGGCTCGATATTTTACGTGACGGGGTAAAACAAGAAATCACATTTGCTGCCGCGCCTGGCAAACCGCATCCCTATATGGGTCGTATCTTTAGTCGCCGTCCCCGCTACACAGTCTTTGGTGGGTTGGTGTTCACAGCCTTCAGTCGCGGTGTGCTCGAACTTTGGGGCGATGATTGGTACCGACGCGCGCCATTGATGGTGCGTCACCTGATACAAAACCCAGATATTATGCCGGATTCAAACAAAAGAGATGAGATCATCGCCATTACCGATGTGCTTTCGCATAAAGCGAATTCATTTGTTGAAATTGGTAATTCAATTATTGTTGATAAAGTCAACGGAAAGTCAGTGGCTAATCTGAAGTCGTTACAGGAATTCCTAAAGACCACAGAGGACAAACTTTTAAAGATTGAATTTTTAAATGATGCAGATCCTTGGGTCTTGAATATCGCAGAATTACGTGCGGCTGATGGTGAAATCAATCGTCGATACAATATCGTACCCACCAGTTGGTTAGAAGCTTTATCTGTCGATGCCGCAGTTGGCAAAGAGGATGTACAATGAAAATTTTGATGAAGTTACTAGCTTTAGTCTCGATGTGCTCTATGACTGAATTATCTTATGCCGATGACGGTAAAACAGGTGATGCATCGGAGTACGAAAAATCGATTGTCCATCTTCTTGCGACTAAGGCAACTCCTGATCCGGAAGCGCCTTGGAGCACGCAAAATGCTGACGTTTCTGGTTTTTCAGGTGTGTTTATTGGTGACAATATGATTCTTGCGCCTGCCGCTCTAGTTTCCCGTTCTGTGTATATTCAAGCGCAGAAACTAGGTGATGTGACAAAGATTCCGCTGAAGGTCATTTTTGTCGATTACGAGGCTAATTTAGCGGTATTAGGTCCAGTGGAAGGTTCGATCACGGGAATGGTGCCCTTAGCACTCGGCGAAGAGATTCCACTTAACAGCGAGCTGTGGATGGTTGGGATTGAAAGTGAAAGGCAATTACAGCGGGCCAGTGTGAAACTATTGGAAGTCACGCTCAAAGAAGTCGTAAGCGGCGGCATGCAACTTGGCGCCTATCTGTTAAGTGGGCAATCGCGTACCTTATGCCGTGGTGAGCCAGTTATTTATCGTGGAAAACTTGTTGGGATATGCCTTGGGGTTAGCGACAACCAGCCCTGGGCGCTGACTTCTCAGTCGATTAAACATTTTCTGAATGATCGTCTTGAGGCCGAAAAATACCGCGGTTTTCCAATTCTAGGCCTGGGTCTCAGTTTAGTCAAAAGCCCTCATTTAAAAAAAGAGATTAAATGGCCAGCGAATGTAAGCGGCGTTCGTGTTTCAGAGGTCTATGAGACGAGTGCCTTTGCTGACGATGTGAAGGTCAACGATGTGCTCGTCGCGATTGATGGACATCCACTCGATAATCGGGGTTTCTATCGACATCCGCTGTGGGGTCCGATACCGCTGAAACACTATATTTCAAGCCGCTATGCCGGAGATAAAATCACTCTAAAAATGATCCGAGACGGTGTAAACAGGGAGGTCATCAGACCCGTACGTCGTTATAACGGACAGGATTATCATGTGCCGGGTATGACCTTTGAAGGTGGGATGGCTCATCTTATCATCGGTGGGTTGGTATTTCGTGAGCTTGGAATCGATTTCCTTGCATCGTTTGGGAAAGACTGGGTGCGCAATGCACCGTCACATATTCTTTATCTCTTTCATTATCAAAATCGTCCTCAGCTTGCTCGCAATCGCGTGATCGTTATGAGTCAGGTCCTGGGTGATGCTTTCAACCAAGGTTATGATCGGGAAACGCTTTTAATTCTAGAAAAGGTGAATGGTATGAATGTGGCGAATCTTGAGGATCTAAGGCTTGCCGCTTCCAATCGACCGGTGGAGCGAAATGGTGAGAAATTTATGGTTTTTGATTTTGATAATGGATCGCAAATTGTTTTGCCAGTAAACGGTATGGCCGATGCTCATCGACGGATTGCGAAGTCCTACAATATCGGCACGGTCCATAGCTTCTTAGACCGCGCTGTGAGTGATAAATACTAAAAAATTTTATAACATACTATAAATATAGGGTTTTTTAAATAAATTAGTGTCACCATGATAATAAACGATCGTTTATTAGTCTGGACAGATAATAAACGAACGTTTATTATCGGCTAGTCTTATAAACGATCGTTTATTGGGAGTTTGAATGGCGATAAGCACTGGTAAGTATGTCGTTTCAACAACATCCGGCGAAGAAGTGAGAGCATTTGTTCCGTATCCGTTGCCACCTCGACCTGCGATTGAGATGAATCAAACACTGAGCGTTCTTTTAAGCGACGCCGAGAGCAGCATCCAAAAGCTAAATATTGCTGCTCGCTTGGTTTTAAGCCAGGAGTGGCTACTGTATGGCTTTATTAGGAAAGAAGCTCTCGTTTCGTCCCAAATAGAAGGGACTCAGGCTACGCTTGTAGATCTATTGAGTGTCGATGATTCAAAAGATCGTGAGGTCCAGAATGCTGATATTGAAGAGGTTTGTAATTATTTAAGTGCTTTTAATTATGCATGGAATGAAATGTCTCAAGAAGACGGCTTACCATTATCTTTACGTTTGCTAAAAAATACACATGCCCTTCTCTTGAAAGGAGTTCGTGGAAGTCAAAAGAGCCCAGGAGAGTTTAGACAGTCACAAAATTGGGTTGGTGGATCGAAACCTTCAAAAGCCTTGTATGTTCCACCGCCACCTGTGGAGATGATGGCCTGTTTAGCTGATCTAGAAAAATACTTCCACAATGCTGATAGTCATTTACCAGTCCTTGTCAAAATTGGAATGATCCATGTGCAATTTGAAACCATTCACCCATTTTTAGACGGCAACGGCAGGATTGGTAGGCTTTTAATTGGACTCCTACTAAAACAAAATGGAATGATGGACTCACCTCTGCTTTATTTAAGCCTTTATTTTAAAGAGAACCGCGACACTTATTACGATTTATTGAATAGGGTCCGAACTGACGGAGAATGGGAACGTTGGATAAAGTTTTTTTTAACGGGTATAAAAACTGTATCAGAGGATGTAGTTCAAACTATTTCTAGATTACACGAAATGGTTAAAGAAGACCGCCGCCGGCTTTTAAGCCATCCACAAGTGACTGTCGTTAGTATAAAACTCCTCGAAATACTTCCACATAAGCCGATATTTACGGTATCCGAAATCGCAAAAAAATTAGAATTGACCACTCCACCTCTCAATAAGGCCATCAATCTTTTTATCAGTCTGGGGCTATTAACAGAAGTCACTGGTAAAAGGCGAGATCGGGTTTTTAAATATGAAACCTATCTAAATATTCTTGCTGAGGGGACTGAGAATATTTGAATGTAAGATTTTTAAAAAAACTAAGATGCCTTCCCAATCACATTCCGGCTCTTCTGACGAAACTCGCTCCAGCGAGCCCAAGCTGAGCTTGCATATATCGAGCGGCTATTCTCATAAGGTTGAACGACAGCTTCTAAAGCCTGTTTTGCAGCGGTCGTCATCACAATTTCCTTACTGGAAAGCTGCGAAATGAAAGTCATCGTATCAAGTAAAATAGTTAGGGTTTCAGCACTTGGCGATTTACAGCATATTGCTGTTACTAGCTGAGAAAAAATTGTATTTAGATCTATACCATTTCGAGTCAATTCACCGTCGATTTTGATGAGATTCACCATCGCATATATAAATTTACCGTGAATCTCTTTTTGCTCCAGCAATTTGGCAATAGCGATATGGTCCTGCATCAATGCCATAACTAGATCGCGCTCTTTAGCACTGTATCGCTTGAAATCAAAAGATGACAGGAGAACCCATGATTCCTCAAAACGTGTATCCACTGGATTGCGAGCTGCTTCTACGAGCTTCTGAATGTCACGGAGGGCAATTTTCTGCAATTGAGCATGGTGCAATATTTGAGCTGGATAGCCAATCTGTTCCACCGCTTTTTGAATCTGTGACTGGAGTTTTAAAATATCCTTGTTGAGAACTGAGCCCTCAGTCTCACATGTCGCGATCGCTTGAGAGGCAAATTGATGCGCCAGCACAATAATTTTTAAGGCCTGATCTTTTTCTTTAAAACCGCGCCATGGATAAGATGCAAGCGAGTCGACCAAATTGAGCATCCCACCACAATCGGTAGCCCGGGATGCTTGTAACTTAAAGATATTAATTAATTTTGCCGACTCGTGACTCGGTTCAAAATCCATCAGAATATTTCTCGTAAAATCTAAATCGAAATAGCGCTGAAGCCTTGGAATCAGATTTTCAAACTTCATAATAAAAACGAGTGAATCGTGATCATTGCCATAACGAAGGGTTAGCGGTTCGATAATGGGGGCAAGCATGGGTGCTTCTTGAAGTAGGCGCTCGTGGGCATCTTTGCCAAGCCACAGAAAATTGCCCATCCCGTTTGCTTTGCGGAGATGATCTACCATATTCTGACGCATATCCGCCGATAACGGATCGAGATGCACTCCGTAACGCGTAGAGCCGGGAGTGTTAATCATATGTTGATCGACCCAGTGATAGTCGAAATGGAAAAACCACTGATTGCGTTTTAGCATCGACGCAAGGAGATCTGGTTTTAGGACTCGGGCAAGTCCTGGATTTACAATCGGCAGAAGGGCAACCAGGCCGTTAATACGCCGTTCAATCAGAGGTCCGGCGTCTAGGTAGAGGCAGGCAAAGAGTTTTAGTAAATCCACGCACGGGCGATCACTATATTCTGGGTCCATTGCGCCAAAGACCCGCTGCCCTGAGGCATGGTGATGCATCATTTTTTGATTTAATACTTCGTTAATACATCGCGAGATCTCTTCGCATCGAATTTGATTTAAGGTGGCTGGGAGCGATGCTGCGATCTGATTGTCCGGATCATGATCAATGGTAAAAACGGTCGTTCTAACGCCAACAGCCGCTGCCCAGGCTCGGCCATCGCCCTGATTGCGGCGTAGGAATCTGAGAGCTGAATCCCCGGCTAGGCGAGATGACACAACTAATTCAGCGTGATTGGCAGCTTGTTCGCGAAGTTCTGACCAAGATAAATAAAGTGCTGGGAAAAATAGTCCTGCGACTCCCGTTGCTAACCAGATGGGTATGTCAGAATCGAATTGATATCGGAGCAGGTTCGAGAGAATCCAAACCATTGTTGCCGCAAACCAACTCAACCCCGCCGTCGTAAGCAAGGATTGACGGGTAACGCCGTGCACGCGGCCTGAGATTCTAAGCTGGATGCTCTCTTTTATACTCTGAGATGAAAGCCGAAGGCTCGGTCGGCAGGCTAACCAGAGTAGGGTGCCCACCAAACCAAGACCTGTAATTGAGGCTTGCCATAGTAAGTTTGCATTGAGGCTTACTGTCGGAGAAAACCAGTTTCGTAGCGTAAAGCATCCGAGAGCAAAGAGTGCCACCGCGCTAGTATACAAGGTCGATGCATAGCGAATTTCGCGGCGATTGACCAGATAAGCGTCTGCGGCAATTTGGAAGAATAGATAGGTACCCCACACTTGGAATAAGGTAGATATCAGCACCAGTTCCGAGGTTGAGATCCGTCCCATAATGCTAAGGACGGCCGCTATTCCCTGTGTAGTGCCGATACTAGCCAGCATGCTACGAGGATCTTTGAGGATGGATACCGAGCCACGACGCATCGTATGTGTAAACCCAGCGTAGAACAGAGTTGTAAGATTGAAGGCGATTGATAGGGCCACGAAGGTGAGTCCAAAAAAGAAAGGACCTTTGACCGAACTCGGTGAAACCGAACCAAAGACAATCCCAAGTGTCAGAAAAGTCGTGACCCCAATCGACGCGAGGAAAAATGAACGAGAGGGGAGCCAGTGATTTAAACTTTTCTTTGAACTACTCATGAACAACTATCTCTCTTTTGGCGGTGAGGTTAGAGGTAGACTCACTTTAAAGGTCGTGCCTTCTTTGGGCTTGCTCTCTACCTCAATCACTCCTCCGAGGTCTTGAATAATCCCGTGAACCACTGAAAGTCCAAGCCCTGTTCCTTGTCCCGGTTCCTTGGTTGTGAAGAACGGATCGTATATTTTCTTTTGAATATCCTTTGGAATACCTGAGCCGGTGTCTTTGATGGAGATGATCAGATAATTTTGACCAGCTACGAGTTCATTGCTTGTGCTTACAAACAAGGATCCGCCCTTAGGCATAGCTTGGAACGCATTTGCGCAGAGATTTAAGACAATTTGCATCGTTCTGTTCCGATCACCTAGACCCTCGTACTGAGCGGCTCGGAGGTTCATTTCCACATTTGTTTGACCACGTTGATTATGACCAACGCCTGCAAATTTGACGGCAGCTTCAATCGCAGAATGAAAGTCGGTCATTATTAATTTTTGTTGGAGGTGGCGCTGCCTTGCAAAGTCCAATAGACCGTCGACAATCGTCTTGCATCGTTGTGCTGCACTTTCAATTTCGACGACGTCCTGAAAGTGATTGCTCGCTTTATCCATCTCTCTTAGAAGCATCTGGGAAAAAACAATGATGCCACCTAAGGGATTATTGATTTCGTGAGCGAAACCGCCGGCCAGTTGGCCTATGGAGGCGAGCTTTTCCTGCTGAGTGAGTTGATGTTGAAGTCGCCGGGTCTCGGTACGGTCGCGGTAAATCTGTAGAATACCTTCGTTGCTAGGATTGGAACCTGCGACGCGTTTTGACACGACTTCGTACCAACGATCGTTTTTAGCATTGTAAACTTCATAAGACTGAAGAGGTGCCGCGGCCTGTGTCTTCTTCATTTGGCAGTTTTCGCAGGGTTTGTCGCGTCCCGCAAATATTTGATGGCATTTAGACCCGATGATGGTTTTGATGGGCTTGCCGGCGACGTCTGCCATCGCGGCATTGGCTTTTTGAATGACATAGTCAGAACTGACAATAAGGAAGGGGTCTGGCAATGCATCAATGGTTTCTAGCCATTGGCGTTTGAGATTCTCAACGAACTGCACCGTGTTCTCTGGTGTAGATTCTTCGTTTGTAATCCTTTTGAGAGAAACCTGTGATCTCTTCATAAAAAATGCCCCTGATAGTTACGAGTCCTATCAGGGGTATCGGTTGCTTTTACTTTTCTCTTAAATCTCAGTGCGCTAAGGACAATTCTCCGGAGCCGACTTCGCTTTCGGTAATCTTACGAAGTTTCTCAAAAAGCACGTCTTGACGAGATTTGTCCTCTTTATTGAAGTCTTCCCAAGCTAGGGCATGCATCAAAACGGAGTCCATATGATCCACAGCAATGACTTTGATGTCTTTCAAAATATTCTTTGGTATTTCTTGAAGATCCTTCTCATTGTCCCGAGGAATTAAGATCTTAGTGATGCCGCCACGGTGAGCAGCGAGAATCTTCTCTTTCAGGCCACCAATTGGCAGGGCGCGACCCCGTAGAGTGATCTCTCCCGTCATCGCAACATCCTTGCTAACAGGGCGCTTTGTAAACGCACTGGTAAGCGCTGTCGCCATGCATAAGCCTGCTGAAGGACCATCCTTAGGAATAGCTCCTTCAGGCACGTGAATATGAATATCCACTTTGTCATAGAAATCAGGGTCGAGGTCCAAGAAAGCGGCCCGCGATCTGACATAGGACATAGCTGCCTGAGCCGACTCCTGCATGACGTCGCCGAGTTTTCCAGTAATGGTCAATTTACCCTTGCCAGGAACGGTCGTGACTTCGACCACTAACAGATCACCGCCCACCTCCGTCCAGGCGAGGCCCGTACAGATACCGATCTCGTTGGCGCTGTTCTGCATGCCGACCCGGTATTTTCTTGGTCCAAGGTACTTATTGATCGACTTATCAGTGATGACTTCATGAACGTCGATATTAATTTTTGGGGCGGATCCGTCACTATTCGTGACTTCTTCTGCCGACATCGCATCGGCCTGTTTTGCAAGATGCTTGCGAGCAACTTTACGACAGACAGAGCCAAGCTCGCGCTCAAGGTTTCGAACCCCTGCTTCACGAGTATAGTACGAGATGACTTCTTTAATAGCTTTAGGCTGGAACGTCACGTCCTTACCTTCAAGACCATTTTCTCTTAGTTCTTTCGATATCAAATACTGCTGAGCAATCGAAAGCTTCTCTTCCTCTGTGTAACCGCTCAATTGAATCACTTCCATACGGTCGAGTAGGGGACGCGGAATCGTATGAAGATTATTGGCAGTAGCAAAGAATAGACAGCGTGACAGATCAAAGTCTAAATCGAGATAATGATCTGAGAACGTATGATTTTGCTCTGGATCCAGTACTTCAAGCATCGCTGAAGAGGGATCGCCACGCATATCCTGGGTCATCTTGTCGATTTCGTCGAGAAGAATCACCGGGTTTGCCTTGCCAGCTTTTTTGAGAGCCATAATGATTTTTCCGGGCATCGAACCAATATAGGTTCTACGGTGACCGCGGATTTCGGCCTCATCACGAACGCCACCTAAAGAGATCCTAACGAATGCTCGTCCGGTCGCTTCAGCAACGCTGCGAGCAAGCGAGGTCTTACCGACGCCTGGAGGGCCAGCGAGACAAAGGATAGGACCTTTCATGGTATCGTTCAATGCGCGAACGGATAGATACTCAAGTATTCTGTCTTTCACCTTCTCTAAGCCGTAGTGATCACGGTCTAAGACTTCTGCAGCGAATTTAATATTGTTTTTCTCTTGAGTGAACTCGCCCCAAGGAAGTGAAAGAACGGTATCAATATAATTACGGACAACAGTCGCCTCTGCAGACATCGGAGACATCATCTTCAGTTTGCGAATTTCTTTATTAAGTTTTTCGCGAGCGTCAGTGGAAAGCAATTTCTTTTTAACGAGCAGCTCAATCTCCTGCAGTTCGGCTCGACTATCGTCTTTGTCGCCGAGTTCTTTTTGGATTGCGGCCATTTGCTCATTTAGATAGTACTCTTTCTGAGTCTTCTCCATCTGACGCTTCACGCGTGCACGGATTTTTTTCTCAACCCGCATGATCTCAATTTCAGATTGGATGTAACCATACAGTTCTTCAAGGCGAAGTCGTGGATCTGTTTGCTCTAATAGTTTTTGCTTGTCTTGAAGTTTCAGATTGTTCAAATGAGCAACCAAGGTGTCAGCAAGTTTCGATTCGTTCTCGATTCCAGTGATCGCAAGGACGATTTCCTGAGGAATTCGCTTGTTAAGACGCACATAGTTGTCGAACGCCATTTTTACGGTACGAACAATCGCTTCATTCTCAACACTTGGAGTTGTTTTTTCATCGAGGTCTTCTGCCTCGACAAAAAAGAACTCGTCTGTTTGAACAAACTCAATAATTTTTGCGCGACGCTGTCCTTCGACTAATACTTTTACGGTTCCATCTGGAAGGCGCAAAAGCTGAAGGATTGTCGAAATAGTACCGATTTTATAGATATCATCGGCAGTCGGGTCGTTCGTTTTCGCTTTGATTTGAGCTGCGAGAAAGATTTCTTTGCTTCCAGCCATCGCTTGCTCTAATGCAAGGATGGATTTGTCACGGCCCACGAACAGTGGAAAAACCGTTGACGGAAATACGAGAATATCTCGTAAAGGAAGCATTGGAAGTTTGACGCGACGGCGACTAGGATCTTGGGGCGCGTTGCTAGACATACCGAAACCTCC
>CAZUYQ010000030.1:15731-18630 GCA_964624705.1 uncultured Polynucleobacter sp. | reverse complement strand
CGTAAGGCTCGAAAATCCATAAGGAGTGGTCAGTCACTTAAATTGTGACCTGTACTTAGCACTCATGGGTCTCGATTCGTTATTTCTTGGGCTCTTACTTTAATTTTAACCTGAATGATGGGGGTAGGTACAAGAATAGAGTGCATCTTATTGCAAAAACCTGTGGATTGCTCAAATTGTACGCATAAAAAATCCCCTGAGGTGTTATTTCAGGGGATTTTTATGATTATAACCAAGTCAAATGAGACGACTTAGATCAAAGGGCTCATTTTTTGAGAGCACTTGTACCGTCAGCTTTAGCTAATTATGCTTCAGGCTTATAAACCAAAATAGGTTCGCCTTTACGCATAATACACTCTTCGGTTATGACGACTTCTTTCAAGCCAACTGTACCTGGAACTTCATACATCATTTCAAGCATGCTGCCTTCGAGAATCGCGCGAAGACCACGAGCACCCGTTTTGCGTAAAATAGCTTCTTTTACGACGGCCCTCATTGCGCCTTCGGTGAATTTTAGCTCGATACCTTCAAAAGCAAACAATTTTTTGAATTGTTTTACAATCGCATTCTTAGGTTCTGAGAGTACGTTCAGGAGAGCTCTCTCATCAAGTTCTTCGAGTGCCACGAGAACTGGCAAACGACCCAGGAACTCAGGGATCATACCAAAGCGCATAAGATCTTCGGTTCGAACTTGAAGTAGAAGACGAGTCACATCTTTTTTAATTTTGGATTGGATGGTTGCGCCAAAGCCCATCGACGAAGTATCGATACGTTGTGAGATGATATCTTCAAGACCTGCGAACGCGCCACCGCAAATAAACAAGATGTTAGACGTATCTACTTGCAAGAATTCTTGCTGCGGATGCTTACGACCGCCGCGTGGAGGAACGTTTGCAATGGTACCTTCAATGATTTTCAATAGCGCTTGCTGAACGCCTTCGCCGGATACGTCACGGGTGATCGAAGTGTTCTCGCCTTTACGAGCGATCTTATCGATCTCATCGACATAGGCGATACCACGTTGAGCAAGCTCGACGTCATAGTCTGCATTCTGAAGCAACGAAAGGATGATGTTCTCGACGTCTTCACCGACATAGCCAGCTTCAGTAAGGTTAGTAGCGTCAGAGATGGTGAACGGAACATTAAGAATGCGAGCTAGGGTTTGAGCTAGCAAGGTTTTACCGGAACCGGTCGGGCCGACAAGAAGGATGTTCGACTTCTGCAAATCAACATCGTCTAGGCCAGGAATGGAGGGCTTGAATTTAGCCGCGTCCAAACGCTTATAGTGGTTGTGTACCGCAACTGACAGGGTCTTCTTGGCTTGATCTTGACCGATAATATAGTCGTCCAAAATCTTTTTGATGTCCTTAGGGTTAGGAATCTTGCCAGCTGGAGTGGTAATCGATTCTTCTTTCACTGCTTCTTCAGCAATGATGTCGTTGCAAAGCTGTATGCACTCGTCGCAAATATATACGTTAGGCCCGGCGATTAGTTTTTTAACTTCTCGCTGACTTTTACCGCAGAAATTGCAGTGTAGACTTGCGCCATCTTTACTACTCGTTGCCATTAGTCGCTCTCCCTTAGTTTCCCGCCCAGCCGATGGGCTCTGCGGCGTTCATTCTCAATCGATAAAAATTACTTTGCTTCGTCCTCGATTTTACGAGGGCCAGCAATGACTTCGTCGACAAGTCCGTATGCTTTTGCTTCTTCGGCAGACATAAAGTTGTCGCGATCAATCTCTTCTAGAATCTTAGCCGTTGGACGACCAGTTAATTCGGACAAGATGTCGGTCATTTTATGTTTTAATTTGATAATTTCTTCAGCCTGAATCGCGATATCTGTCGCCTGGCCAGTTGCGCCACCAAGAGGTTGGTGAATCATCACACGGCTGTTTGGCAAACAATAGCGTTTGCCCTTTTCACCAGCAGCTAAAAGCCAAGCACCCATCGATGCGCATTGACCAATACAGTAGGTCCGGACATCGCAGCGAATCATGCGCATGGTGTCATAGATCGCTAAACCAGCAGTAACGCTGCCGCCTGGTGAATTGATGTAGAAGTGAATGTCTTTGTCTGGGTCTGCGCTTTCCAAAAATAGCATTTGCGCAATAATTATATTCGCGATTTCGTCGTAGACCGGTGTACCCATGAAAATAATGCGGTCTTTTAGGAGCCTCGAATAGATGTCATAGGAACGTTCACCGCGACTTGTTTGTTCGACAACAATAGGAACTAATGGCATACGACTTTTCCTTCCTGCGTGGAGTAATACCGCCTAGGGGGGAATCCTTCCCGCCTTCTCTAATGCTAAAGCATCAGGAATGCTTAGGATAATTCTAATTCGTGACCCCTGCAAGGGTAGGCTCGCCCCCTGCGCTGAAGTGTATCGGGCTTTTGCCTTCGGACCTTAGGAAGTAGCATTCATAGTGGGCACAAGGGGCCAGTAATAACTTAGATTCATTGGCTTTTATTTTATTTGATCCGAGGGAGTAAGTGATGCCTGCTTTTGATGCAGTGGTTATTAGTTGGATATGACTATTTTGATTCAACCACTAATCGTTGAGGCCGACACCAAATCCCGGAACAGTACCGACGGCCAGCGCATGTTCTCCTCGAATCAAATGAGATTTGTAGCCATGGTCGGGCTAAGCAACAATTGCCGCCTATATGTCTCACATCTCAATTATGAGAGAATTAGTTAGTTATACTTATTGAAAAATACATGAGGAGTCGCAATGCATCTTTCGCTTCCAGCTCGTATCTGGGCGCTCGGCAGTGGACTTATCGGTGTTATTATTATTCTCACCGGGCTATCGATTCAAAAGAGTAGACAGCTGCTATCCGATCTCGATGATGTTCTGAATACTCAGATGCCCGCCGTGCATAGTATTACGCTAGCC
>CAZUYQ010000030.1:7635-15721 GCA_964624705.1 uncultured Polynucleobacter sp. | reverse complement strand
GTTTCATGATGGCCTATGATCGATAGTCTTTTCGACACTCGTAGCGGTGAATGACCATAACTCCGAAGAGGTAAAGACGCTTGCCAAAGAGCTGGAGGAGATGATTGCTGAATTCGAAGCTCAAATTAAATTAGTCGACGAGTTAAAGCTTAATTCTGATGCAGAATTGAAAACCGAAGCTGTAAAACCTGTCATTAAAGAGTATATTAATAAAGCAAGAACCCTTATGAATGTTGCTCTGCACGACCAGCTAACAAGTAGCAGTCCGGAGTTGATGGCTTTTATGGACCAGTTTCGTATCCTTGAGGAGTCACTCGAAGCTCTGTCTAAACCTATATTGCATGATGCCCACAAGACACGTGACGCAGGTCGTAATGCAGTCACGGTTTCAGCAACAGTTTCCGCAATCGGAATTTTATTAGGGCTTATTGTGATGATTTTAGTAAACCGAAGCTCCGTTAGCTTACTAAAGACCATCACAACCCAGCTAGCAGAAGCCGGCAGATATGTGAGCACGACGAGTGAGCAACTCCAATCCGTTGGGGCCGAGTTGGCTGCAAATGCAACAGAATCGGCAGCATCCCTAGAAGAAACCGTTGCGTCGATTTCGCTTATGGATGAGACCGCCAAACAGACCACACTAAAGTCTCGAGAGTCATCAGCACTTTCGCATAGTAGCCAAGAAATGGCATCTCAAGGAGATCAGGGGCTACAGCGTTTGACTGAGGCGATGTCTGAAATAGTAAAAAGCGCACAGAAAATTGGTGATATAACAGATGTCATAGATGACATCGCGTTTCAAACCAATCTACTTGCTCTCAATGCAGCAGTTGAAGCGGCACGAGCGGGAGAGCATGGCAAGGGATTTGCCGTTGTTGCAGAGTCCGTTCGCACCCTTGCCCAACGCAGTGCCACTGCAGCGAAGGATATCGGCACAACAATAAACGAGAGCCTACAAACGATCGAGAGCGGGCGCAAGTTGGCCAATGAAAGCGCAGCTAAGCTAAAGGAGATCGTTGGAGCGATACAGAAAGTTCGTGTTCTAACGGAAGAAATAGCAGCGGGAGCAAATGAACAGCAAGGAGGAATCTCACAGATTTCGGTTGCTTTAAAACAAATTGATCAAGCAGGACAAAGCACTGCTACGACGTCACAGCAGGTCGACGCTTTAACTACAGAGCTACGGCAGCAGGCTGATTCATTGCGAGAAGTTATGGAGAAGCTGGCGACTGCCGTCGGCATAAATGTTGCCGAGGTTTGATCCCTCGTATTTAAAACGCAAATAAAATATTTCAGTTGTACAGATTTGGCATTTTCAGCCACTATAGTCTCAGATAGCTATATTGCTGTGCAACTTTCAATTGATTAGGAGAAATCTATGTTTATAAAATTGATAGCATTTTTAGCGATTGCAATGGGTTCTCAAATGACTCTTGCCAATGCGGGCGGCATTTGGGCAGATGGTGTCGTCACTTACCCTCACCCAAATGGACAATTGGTCAACCGTAAATGTCAGCTTTGGGTCCCGGCGATGGGGCAAGGCGTGGTCACATTAAAATGTGGCGACTGGTCTACGTCAACGGCCGAGTTTAAGACTTTTCATGAGCATGGAAAAGTGACATTTTCCGTTGTATTCCGTGATGTACCCGGTGCGCCTGCAGGAACCGCTGCGTTATATAGTGGCGCGTACTTGAGAGGAAGCAACCGAGCGATCTACTACGGTGATGTTTCGTCGGGAACAGGCAGTGGTCTGACAGTAGATTCATCAAATGGTTGGAGTTACGTCGGCGGATTTATGTTCTCGAAAGAGATCACGAAATGAGAACCGAGTGAATATTTGCGGCCGAGGTCAAGGAGACTTCTCGTTTAAAAATTAAGGAGTCTATTATGGATCGACGTGGATTAATTCGCGGCGCTTACTGTTTTGGCCTTTTATCGCTGGCTGGCAGGAAACTATTTAGTTCCGAAGAAGTTCAAGCGGCCGGGAAGGCGTTTAGCGGCTCTCCAGATGATGCGGTTCGCGAGTTGCACCAGGGCAATGAGCGATTCTATCGCCGCCGCACGACTTCTCCTCGCCGCGATAGCGCAGCTATCAAGGTCTCAGCAGCTTCGCAATCACCATTTGCCGCAATTTTATCTTGTTCAGATTCGCGAGTGGTCCCGGAACTTGTGTTTGATCAAGGTATCGGCGATTTGTTTGTGATACGTGTTGCCGGTAATTTGCTAAGCGGTGGCGGTACGGCCGTGAAAGGAAGTCTCGAATACGCAGTGGAAGTTCTGGGTGTAAAAGCGATTATGGTTTTAGGGCATTCGGAATGTGGTGCGATTTCCGCCGCCGTCAATCATGACTCAAATAAAAAATCTCACGATGAACATATTCCGGATCTACTCGCAAATCTCCTTCCAGCAATTGGTGATTTGAAAGGTGTTCCTGACAGTAAAAAGGTTTCCGTCGCGGTAGAACGAAATGTGCGCGCGCAGATGGCGAAGATAAAGGCCTTCGATGAAGAAGTGACGCATGCGGTGGCAAGGAAGAAAATAGCCCTCATTGGCGGCATTTATGATTTAGAGACCGGTAAGGTTGATTTTATTGTTTAGGTGTTAGAGTACTGTTACAAACGAAAAGCGGGCTCGATACAAGATCGAACCCGCTTTCTATAAACATACTATCAAAAATTAAACTGTGGCTGGTACTTCAGTAATTTTCGCCTGAGCAATCACATAATCAAGCGCCAATTCAAAAACAAGATTGTCTTGAAGACGTGGGCGTAGCGAGCGAACGAGATCGTCCAGCTTCTTTTCTTCCCATGTATCAACGCCGGGCATGTTTTCTTTAACATGATTTCTGATCGCGTCGTCAGTCACTTCGATTTTTTCTTCTTGGGCAATACGCCATAACATCAGCGTGTTCTGCGCTTTGGTTTTGGCAGTATCACGGAAGGATTTCCTGAGGTCTTCATTTTTCAGAAGTTTCTTTTTTTCTTTTTCGTCAGGAATATTGAGTTCCATGATCATGCTGTCGATCACTTGATCAACCATGCTTGGTGGCACATCAAAATTGTTACGAGCGCGTAGCTCGTTCATGATCTGGCCTTCGAGCTTCTGGCGGCGCATTTTATCGCCATGCTTATGGAGCTGGCTACGGATACTTGCATCAAGTTTCTCTGCGGTATCAAAGCCGACGTCTTTTGCAAACTCGTCATCGACGGCTGGCATTGCGAGCTCTTGCAGGGACTTCAAGGTGATTTCAAACTGAACTGGTTTCCCAGCAAGTGCGGGATCATTGTACTCAGCAGGTAAGGTAATATCTGCTTTCTTGGTTTCGCCGACTTTCATGCCGACGATCGCGTTCTCGAGGTCCGCGAAGATTTCCTTAAAGCCAAGAGCGACTTGAAATTCTTCGACATCCATATTCTCGATCAAATTTCCTTCATGAAACACTTTGTGGCCAATCGATGCCAAGTGTCCTGGACCTGCAACAGCGTCGGCAGCAATGCTTTTGGTTTTTGCATTCCGGCGGCGAAGAAAGTCGATTTCACGGCTAACCGCGTCTTCTTTGACTTCGTATTTATCAGCGGTTAGATTTAGACCTTTATAGTCTTTTACTTTGATTTCAGGCATCACGTCGACAACTGCGCTAAACGCGAATTCTTTTTCTGGAGCAATTTCTTCGATGTTTTCGACCACCGGTGACGTCACTGGATTGATTTTTTTCTCACGAAGGACTTCAAAAAGATGCTTGTTGATGAGGGCTTCGACGACTTCGCCACGCACGGAATCGCTATAAAGTTTTTTGATAAGTGTGAGCGGAGCTTTGCCCGGGCGGAAGCCTTGCAGCTTCGCTTTCTTTTGAATGTTGCGGTAGGCATCGTCAAATGCCCTTGTAACGACCGCAGGTGCAACGGAAACTTTAACCCGACGTTGGACCGAGTTGATTTCTTCGATAGTAGTATTAAGTGACATAGTAAAACTCCAATAAAATCTGGAATATTTGGGCCTTTGGCCTACAATGAGGGTCCGCTGTTTTACCAGCAACCATTTGGGTTGAAAAGCCTTTTTCTCGGCTCCTGCTCTTGCTTTCAGCAGGCGAAGGCTTTTTTCCGTTGCTTGCAGGGCTAGAGGCATGGAACAATAGCCGTAATTAGCTGATTATGATGACTTTAACGGGGGAGTTATGGCGAGACTATGGCGTTCCGTGTTTATTCTTGGGCTGTGTTTTGCCGCGGTTATTGGCCTAAGGATCTACCTAAATCGACAGGCCGATTTAGCACGCGCGGTCCAGCCTGATCCAACAGGTGAGGTCACAACACGATAATGCTTGGACTTTTATGATGCTTAAATATCGAGCTTGGCTTCGCCAGCTCGGCCGAAAGCGGTGAGATTTCGCAGTAGGTTTGGAAACTCCGATTTGGTGACCTTGAGGCCAACACCAGATTTTCCGGAGGCCTTTACAACTTTAATTGTTTCGCCAAATGTGGTGAATGTTTTTATCACAGCAGGCCAGTCCTTTGGATCAAAACCCGAGGCGACTGCTTCTTCCATGATTTCTTCCAAAGACGATGTGAATTGCTCATATGGAGCCTTGACCGCAAGTTTTTGTAATATCTTTAAGATTTGTGAAGTGGTCTCGGGGACAGAACGTAGGCTCGGATTGGCCCGCGTAAAATCCGTCATAAAATCGATAAACTGTCTAAGCGACGCTCGATTGGCTAAAGCTAGAACAATGTTTTTGTATGAATCGGTTTTACTGGTTAGTATTTGTTCTTGGGTGAGTAAACTAATCACCAGATTGACTTTTTCCGCCGATTCACCAAATGTTTTGATGAGCGAATCTTCGATAATTTTGCGTTGCAGGCACCATTCCTTACCTTCTTTAGTTCCGTCTCGATGCCAAGTCAATTCCATGACATGCAAAATACGAAGTAAATTCTGAAATGGTTTTGAATTTTCGCTGGGTGCCGTCGTTGTCATTCCATTTGTCGCGGTAGTCGATTCAAGTTGTTTAAGTCGGTCATTCGTGGAGCGTAATCTGCCAGACAATGCACTCATAAGGCCGACGAACCACTTTGGAATCTGTTTCATCAGTTTGCCAAAGTCATCGAGAGAGATAAGAGTTACTTCTGTGTCTGCGCCTGCTTTGACGCTCGCAGATCTAGGTTGGCGATCGAAGAGCGCCATTTCGCCAATCATACCGCCCTCGCCGATCTTAGCGAGGACAACTTCCTTGCCGCTCTGCTCAAGATAGACAACAAGCTCACCCTTACGCACGAGATACATCCCGTCCGCTGGGTCTCCGGCCTTAAAAACAACTTGGCCGGCTTTGAGTATCTTATTGGCTCCTGCCACTTTGCTAAATCTCCTGATGATTAGTACTTAAATACGATCGAATCCAGTACACTTAGAGTCACTTTGTTTATCGGATAAAAGTATTAAAGGTTGAATACTGGTGTTTGGGGCTTGGGCGTAACACACCAATCTTTCAGACAAGGCGGCAGGTTCTTTGGTCTGTGTCAATGCGTCGAACTGACGACCTTGCAGGAAACCGGGCGAGTTGATACTTTCCTACAGCCACATGGAGGTTTACGATGTTGAGCCAGCAGACTTTGAAAACCGACGACAGTAAAGCTGTGGTCGCAGTGCGAAATCTTGTGACCCGGTTTAGGACCGATGATGGGATCATTACCGCCATCGACGGAGTAAGCTTCGCCATACAAAAAGGTCGAACACTTGGTGTTGTCGGTGAATCCGGCTGCGGAAAAAGTGTGACGAGTCTATCCATTATGAGACTGCTTCCTGCCGGTGTCGGCGAGATTGCCGAAGGCAGTATTATGTTCGACGGGCAGGATCTCGCAAAGATTGATGATGAGAAAATGCGCGATATTCGCGGTAATCGCATTGCGATGATTTTTCAAGAGCCCATGACTGCGCTCAATCCGGTGTTAACTGCGGGAGAGCAGATTATGGAAGTATTCATGACTCATAAGAGTATGAATCGCCGAGATGCAAGGCTTGCCTCTATTAAGATGATGGAAAAAGTACGGATCCCTGATCCGATCAGACGCATGGATGAGTATCCACACCAAATGTCGGGCGGCATGAAACAGCGGGTTATGATTGCCATTGCCCTTGCCTGTGAGCCGGTTTTGATTATTGCCGATGAACCGACGACTGCGCTTGATGTTACCATTCAAGCGCAGATTTTACGTTTGATGCAAGATCTTCAACGTGAAACCGGCACGGCGATTATGTTTATTACCCATGACTTAGGTGTGATTGCTGAAATGGCTGATGATGTGGTGGTCATGTATGCCGGGCAAGTGATTGAGAGTGCGTCCGTCCTATCGATCTTTGATCGCCCGATGCATCCTTACACTCAAGGTCTTCTTAAGTCGATTCCCAATAGTACGATGACTCGAGATCATCTACTGCCGACCATCGTTGGTAATGTTCCTTCTTTAAATGATCTGCCCGCAGGTTGCCGTTTTCAGGATCGTTGTCCTTATAAAAAAGACCGCTGTGTGCACGAATCGCCTCGCTTGCGAGCCATTGATAGTGGCCAGCAGGTTGCGTGTCACTTCGCAGAAGAAATTGCTCACGCTCAGTCTTTAAAAGGGAATCACCCATGACATTACTTAAGGTCGATCAGCTTTCGTTTCGGTTTGGGATTTATGGCGGTGTTTTTAGACGTGAAGTGGGGGCGGTTCAAGCAGTCAGTGATGTTTCGCTTGAAGTAAAAAAAGGCGAGACGCTCGGCATAGTCGGTGAATCCGGCTGTGGTAAGACCACGCTTGGGCGTGCGATTGTTAGACTTTACGAGCCGACAACTGGCACCATCACATTTAACGACCAGGACATCACTCATTTATCGCAGCGTGAACTCAAACCGTTGCGCAAGAATATGCAGATGATTTTTCAGGATCCTTATGGATCTTTAAATCCGCGGATGAATGTCCGCACAATTCTTGAAGAACCGCTTATTTTGAATGGTGAGAAGAGTAAAGAAAAACGCCTCGGAAGAGTACTCGAGCTTTTAGATTTAGTCGGACTGAGAAGAGATGCACTTAATCGGTATCCGCATGAATTTAGTGGTGGTCAACGGCAACGGATTGGGATTGCCCGGGCGATGGCTTTGAACCCAGATTTAGTCATTGCTGATGAAGCCGTCTCGGCTTTAGATGTTTCGATTCAAGCCCAAGTGATCAACTTGTTAGTAGAACTTCAGAAAAAACTAGGTCTAACTTATATTTTCGTGGCCCATGACTTAAGTGTGGTCCAGTACATCAGTGATCGAGTTGCGGTGATGTATTTGGGACGTATTGTTGAAATCGGCAAAAGTAAGGATCTCTATCATGCGCCGGCGCATCCTTATACCAAAGCTCTTTTAAGCTCGATTCCCGCTGCTCATCCACGTGATAAGCGCACGATTCAACCTTTAGCTGGTGATGTCCCAAGCCCAAGTAATCCGCCGCCTGGTTGTGCGTTTCATCCGCGCTGTCCGTTCGCTACCGATATTTGCAGGCAAGAAATACCAAAGTTACGCTCATTTAGTGGACGAGAAGCAGCTTGTCATCATCTGGAGAACATCAATACCCAAACCGGGGGTGCGGTATGAGATATTTCAAATTATCAAAAAAACTAAATTTAGCAGTATGCGTGTCTATTATGTTTGGACTTACTAATGTTGCTTGCACAAAAACTTCTGGATTAGATGGGAAAAAGAAGATTCTTCGACAAAGTCGGGTCACCAAAGCCAAAACCATGGATCCTCCGGCGCAATTCGAGGAGCCGAGTTCCGCTGTGATTGGAATGTTATATGATAGCCTTTATGAATATGATTATCTAAAGCGTCCTTACCAGTTGCGTCCTAGCATTGCCGCCGATTTACCTAAAGTAAGCGACGACGGGCTAACAATGACGATTCCAATTCGGAAAGACGTGCGTTTTATCGACGACGCGTGTTTTGCTGAAGGTAAGGGTCGGGGCGTCACTGCGCATGATGTCATTTATACTTTAAAACGTTTCAGCGATAGTTCGATCAATGATTCCAGTTATGGTCTTATTGGTGGGATTATTGTTGGATTGGACG
>CAZUYQ010000030.1:4917-7444 GCA_964624705.1 uncultured Polynucleobacter sp. | reverse complement strand
GAAAGGAACTCAGTTCGGTACCTTTAATTATGATTCCGTTGATGTTCCCGGGCTTAAAGCGATTGATGATTATACGGTGCAGTTTAAGATGACCAAGCCTAATACGGTGCTTACCTGGGTTTTGGCAGCTAGTGTGACGGCGATCGTCCCCCGGGAATGCACAGAAAAATATGGTGAGGACTTTGGTTTTCATCCAGTAGGCACTGGGCCGTTTAAAATTAAGTATAAAAACCGTCTTGGTGACCTGTTGCTAACCAAGAACGAAAACTATCACATGACCTACCCCACGGAGGGGATGCCAGGTGATGCAGAGAATGGTTTGTTAAAATATGCGGGAGCGAAATTGCCGCTTCTCGACGAAGTCTATTCGCCCGTGATCGAAGAGAACCAGCCGACCATGTTGCGGTTTATGCGAGCATATTTGGACTGGGTTGCGATGGACGCCGATTCATTTCTGCGTATGGCGTTTCGCGAAAGTCCAGGTGTTTTTAAGCTCAAGCCAGAATATGCGGAGAATTTTAAAATCTATTCTGAACTCGATGCGGGATCATTCTGGTTAATCTTTAACTTAAAAGACGAGATTCTCGGCAAGAATGTCAAATTGCGCAAAGCCATTGCAATGGCAATTGATCGTGAAGGATTTATCGCTGATATGCTTAATGGTCGGGGTATGGTGGTGGATTCGCTGGTTCCACCGACTATTGCGGGCAACCATATCGATACGAATTCGAAATTTCCTAATTTCGATCTGGTCGAAGCGAAAAAATTGCTGGTCGAAGCAGGCTATCCGGGCGGCAAGGGTTTACCGGCCTTCAAGTTCTCGAATGCAACCGGTGGCACAACATTGCGTCAGTATGAGTTCTTTAGGCGTAATCTAGCCGAAATTGGTGTGAAATTGGATGCGGACTTTACTACTTACTCGGCTTTTTTGAAACGAATGGATGAAGGCAATTTTCAGATTGGTTTCGCAGGCTGGCATGCCGATTATCCGGATGCAGAGAATTTCTTATTTTGGTTGACAGGGCCAGCGCGTATCGAAGGTCAGAACTATGCGAACTGGCAAAATAAAACTTACGATTTGCTTTATAAAAAAGTCGCCGGACATCCTGATAGTCCAGAGCGGCGAGAGCTGATTCATCAGATGAACGCAGAGATTGCGAAAGATATACCCCTAATTCCAGTCTATACACCTTATCGTGTTGGAATGCTGACGAAATGGACTTCGAATTTTAAGCGCATGCTGATGGCTGATAGACAGCTTCAATATCTTGATGTTGATGCGGCCGCCCAAAAGAAGGGACTATAATCATGATCCATTATATTATTCGGCGTCTTCTACACCTCATTCCTATCCTACTTGGTGTGACACTTCTGATTTTCGTTCTTTTTACAAAGTTTGGTGAAGACCCTGCACGTGTTGCTCTCGGTAGCCACGCTTCTCCCGAAAAAATAGCGGCTTTGCATGAAAAATGGGGGCTCGATCGCCCGGTATCTGAGCAGTACTTTAGATTTTTAAAGGAAGTTGTAACATTGGATTTTGGCCGTTCTTACGTAAATGGCGACCGTCTGAGTACCATGTTCAAGGAAGGTGCTGCCGTCTCAATTGCCGTGACCATACCGCCATTTATAATGGGGACTATTTTCAACCTGGCAATCGCATTATTGGTCGCTTGGTATCGTGGAGGAATATTTGAACGTTGGATGTCTGTCGTCTTCACAGCAGCGATGAGTGTATCTTATCTAGTTTACGTTATTATCCTGCAGTATGTGTTGGCATTTAAATTTGATTTTTTTGAAATCAGTGGCTACTTGCCCGGGTGGCAGGCGATTTCCTTCTTGGCCCTCCCGTGGATTATCCAAATGATCGTAGTGTTTGGGCCGGACGTTCGTCTGTATCGTTCGATCTTTTTAGAGGAGGTAAAAGCCGATTATGTTCGCACTGCGCGCGCTAAAGGGCTGAGTGAAAAGGAAATCATGTTCAAACATGTCCTCAAGAACGCGATGATTCCGGTGCTGACATACACTGTGGTGCAGTTGCCATTTTTAGTGATGGGCGCATTCGTGATCGAGCGTTATTTCTCTATTCCAGGTATTGGTCAACTATTGATTTCTTCTGTTAATACCGGCGATTTCCCTATTATCAAAGGTTTAACCATTTTGATCGCCGTCTTTTATGCGCTCTTTAATCTCGTAACGGATGTGCTGTATGCAGCTGTTGATCCACGTGTAAAATTGGCTTGAGGTGAGTTATGACTACGACTTCTGATCAAATTAAAAATGAAAAGATGAAAAGCGTTGATACACTTTGGGCTAGGGCGCTTCGCAGATTGAAAGCGAGCCGATTGACGGTTCTGTGCTTCGCGATTGTAGGTGTTTATTTGTTGCTTGCAATCGCGGGTTACTTAGAATTTATTCCCGATTTTCAGGCAAAAGTCGGGGAAAAGTACGCAGCACCCGTCTTTGGCCATCCGAGCCTTTGGCTCGGCACAGACGTCTTCGGCAGAAGTGTTGTTTATAAGCTGCTAGC
>CAZUYQ010000030.1:1933-4907 GCA_964624705.1 uncultured Polynucleobacter sp. | reverse complement strand
GACTTCGATGACGATCGGTATCTTAGTCGCGTTAATTACTGTCCCGCTTGGAGTCGTCATTGGCTCGATCGGCGGTTACTTCGGTGGCTTTTTTGACGCTGTAGTTCAGTGGCTTTATTCGGTCATTGTATCGGTTCCTTCCATCCTATTAATCATCTCTATTAGCTATGTTCTAGGCCGCGGGCTTGTCAGCGTCTGCGTGGCATTAGGTTTGGTGGGCTGGGTTGGTATCTGCCGTCTTGTACGCGGTGAATTTATCAAGTTAAGAGAACGGGAATTCGTGATGGCAAGTCGCCTGGTCGGTGCAGGTCATGGACGGATTATCTTTAGACATATTATGCCTAACATCATGCATTTGGCGGTGGTCTCTGCGTCTCTTGAAATTATGGGTGGGATCAAATCTGAAGTGATTTTGACCTACTTAGGAGTAGGAGTGCAGGACGGAGCAAGCTGGGGTGCGATGATTAACGATGCGCCAGGTGAACTGATGAACGGTGTGTGGTGGTCGACAGCGGGCGTATCGATTGCATTGTTTTTAATTGTCTTCGCACTAAACCGCGTCGGAGATGCTCTGCGTGATGCACTCGATCCGCGGCTCGTGTGAGACGGCTTGTATTTCACTTCGTGGCATCCAGCCACGTCGCAATGAGGCTTGTTGAACTATACGGTGAGCTGTTCGGTCTTATGAACGATACGTTATTACCCTGACACGAAATAGCCGTATAATACCGTGCCGTGTAGTAGTTATAGGGGTCCGCTGTCAACGCTAGTTCACTTCCGCTATTGAATGCGGAGGAGAGTGCTCCCCCTGTACCGAATAGCCCGAATGCAAACGTAAATGCGTTCGTTTGATAGCCGACCGTAGAATACGTCATAAAGAAATATTTCCCACCCGCATAACATCCGTAGAGTTCGCTAACAGATGTCGCGCCGCTGTAAAGATTCTGGACTGTGTAATCAATGTAGTAGGTCGAGGCGAGCGTCGCCCAAGTCGACGTTCCAGATATAAAATGTGCGACGAACTGCGGCACAGTCATATTCACACCACGAACGACGGCATTTCTATAGAAAAGAAGTGTAATATTGCTACCGGTATAGTTTGCAGATCGGAAAGACCAACCGTTTGTTCCAGCAATGTTTGAGGGAATGGTATAAACGGAGCCCGTTCGATCGAAGCTGCCGTCCAGAGCCTGCAATGAACTACCGTAGTGAAGGTACCATGTGCTGGATGAGCTATCGCGAATCGGGTAGGGATAGTTTCCCAGGCCTGGCGATTGTACTTTGTCTGCAAGAACTTGATTGGTCTGGGCATCATAAATCAGAAAGGCGCTTGTGTTTGTCGAATTATTGATGATCGGAACAAGGACGTAGCGATCTTCGACACATTTCATAGGTCCAGGATCCGCCCCGTTGCCTTCTGAAGTACTCATGTCATAGACGCTTGTGATTGTTTTGGGACTTGAACTGAAATTGTATTCATAGAGCTTTTTGGATGCATAACCGAAAAGGCGGTCCTTGCACGCCACTAACGTGGCTGCAGTGGTGGCAATGGCGCTGGTATTGGTCATAGTCGATAACTGAACATAGCCGTCCGTGCCAAATGTTGTATCCATTGCACCGCTGACGGATGCTCGACCCATATAAGCGCCTGCTGAGGTGGTTACCAAGAAATACAACTGATTGTTCAGAAAGGCGCTGCCGGCGCCCGTGTCATCTGCGCGGGGGAAAATATAAGATGTTCCGCTCGGTTTTGTGGCAGTAATGGGAGCACTTGCGGCAACGACCGTGGATTTTGTCCAAACTGCACTTATGACGGAGGTATTGCCGACACTATCGGAACCCTTGACGCATAGCGTGACCGAGCCATCCGCCAAGCTAGTGAGTGAGTCGGTGATAGGGGTCGCAACTGCAATGGCGCTGCTATAACCAGATGAGGAACTACATACCGTGGAAGAGGTCGCGCCGAGTTTATACGCATAAGTTACGACATCGGTTCCGGCGACGGTAACATTCAGAACTGTCGTGGTACTTGTGCCAGAGGGTTGACCACTAATCGCGGTGGTGGGTGCGGTTGCGTCGACGACGATCGCAATGGATGCAGAATCGGACCATTTTCCGGCGGAGCTTCCAGCTTGGACATACACCTTATGCGATCCGTCTGAAAGACCAGATATCGTGACGCTGGTCGAGGTTGTCTCGGTAGCGCCCGCAGTTAAATCAGTACTATCTACTTTGTAGCGATAAACGCTTGCATTGGTAACGGCGCTCCATGAAACAGTTGCTAACGATGTGGGGGAAGGTGCTGTGAGTGTGGGTGTTGACGGAGTAGGAGTAGAATTTGTTGAAGACTCGACAAAGATTGAGCTGGAGGTTGTCGTGGTTTCTGCGGCAATAATCTTCTCGGTCACCTGTTGCACTTGCGTTGATCCTAGACCTGTCGAGATCTTATCCATGACTGTTATAACATTTGCCCCACGGTTTGGTCCGTTTGAACCGAGTTCGCCATTCGGGAAAAAAGGCGTTTTACGTATTCGCCACCATCAAACGTCTCATCTCTTTTAACGTTGTCCTGCATCGTCTTCTGAAGCTCATGGAGAACGCCTACGAGATTAGTGAATTCGCTGATTTTATCGCTTGGCATTTGCAATTTGTCGCCATCACTCATAAGTGCGACAGCCATGCTTGATGCTATGGACAATTCGACTTGCGGATTCGAGCTTGCATCTACGCCTGATTTGGCCGCAGAAAATGATGATAACTGCTGTGTATTGATATCTTGTAAGCCCAGTGCCGCTGTATTATCAACATCAAGTTTAAACAGTAAAAGTACGCTGTCTTCCGTGTAACTTTCGGGTAGGCGCAGGGTGAGCTCGACCGCGCTACCTATTTCGCTGCTTTTAATACCAAGCGCGGAAGCCGGCCCCTCGCTCGTTCGGTAAGATTTAATTTCCTGCCAAGAATCGTCGATGCGAAC
>CAZUYQ010000030.1:263-1923 GCA_964624705.1 uncultured Polynucleobacter sp. | reverse complement strand
TCTGCAAGGCTGTTAAGAATGCCCACGCAGTTGTCGTCCTTGATAAGAATATTTGAGTAGCCATTGCTTTTGTCGACAACGAGCTCAAGAACAGCCTGAACTTTCAAGGATTTATATTTTTCAAAATCGAACAGCGTTGCAGCCTTTGGAGGCGCCTTATCACAGGAAGCAACAGCCAAGCAAAAGAATGCGAGTTTGAGTAAATTATGTTTCATTTCAGAACCTCCAGCCTAGTTCAAGTGCGACGAAGCTCATCCATCCCTTAAGACTTGATCGTGCCCCGTCTATCTCTAGGATTGGGGCAATGTACATTTGATTGAAAAACTCGTATCGATTGCTGGTCGCAAGGTATAATCCTAAATCAGAACCACTATCAGCATGTGCTTCGTCATTTGGCTTGTAGGACGTTGAACCAGTCCAACGATGCATAAGTGCACCGCCGTGAACAACCACGGTGCCGCCAACCCAAGAGGCAACCTCATCAGCAAGACCTAAACGCAGTGTTTGAATTTTGATATTTCCAGATACATCGGAATTCTTAGTGATGGAATGTGTCTGACTAGAATAGGAACCTTCGGCCAAAATGCCATCCCAGGATGAGAGTCGCTTTCTGAGTGCTAGGCCGTAAATAGTGGTTGTTTTGACGTCATTGCTTAGACTAGACGGGGGCGTAGTCATTCCGCCAAAGATTCCAATGGACCAGTCTTTGGCCCAGTTTTGCCAAGATGCGTGCGACGTGGATTCTTTTGATAAAGAGGCTGTCCTATCCGTGGTTGATTCATCTTGGTTCTTCGTCGAGCTTATCGCAGGTGGATGATCATCTTTAGTTTCGAATTGAACAATGGTTCGGCGTGGCATTTGTGCAATTGCGGCAGGCACGTTCTTATCTCGTGGTGTGACTCTACCCTTCCATTGAAGTGAGATCAGCTCGGGTTCGTAACCACCGAGTGTTGCAGTGCGGAACAGAACGAGTGCACGCAGACGGCTCAAAACCATATTGAGGTAGTGTGATCCAGGGTGGTCCGCATAGGCAGTAATATTCATTTTTGTCTTTAAATCTTTATGAACTTGAATTTGAGTGCGAAATTGATCGAATGACAGACGCGTGGGGTCGGCGTCCAGGATGTCGTAATCCAAGATCAATTCGTTCTTTTGTGCATCTTGCACTGATCCATCTGCATGAAAGGATTTAGGGCTAGGGCAGGCTAGGGAACTAGACGCGTGAGCGGTTGCATAGACAAGCGAGCCTAAGGGGTATTCTCGATACTCGCGATCCTCGGTTAAGACGCCAAGCGAACTAATATTAATTTTTTTAGGACTTACCCCTGCGAGGACTAAAAGCCGGTAGGTCTCAAGTACCCTTGCTCTGCCGATGATCCGGTAGGTGGGATAACTCTCATGCATCGAAAAGTAGCCACGCACTGAATAACAGACATCTTCGCGCGGCTGTCTCTTTACAAGCGCTTGGATTTTTTGCGTTTCATCTTTGTTTAGAATGGTACTGACTTGGGGAAATCTTAAAACGACCTCGTTTGCCTCAAGGGCGGGTGCTCCCGACAAAGACGCTCCCTGTAGAATCAGCATCATTCCCATCAATCTTCGAACTAAACCAGCCATAATCGTCCTGTCTGAAAGTAGTTTCTTATACAGATCGATTTCT
>CAZUYQ010000030.1:0-253 GCA_964624705.1 uncultured Polynucleobacter sp. | reverse complement strand
ACTCGGCAGATTCCGCTAATAAATGAAGGCAGCAAAAAATACCGAGAGGGTCTAAGTATGATATGACGCTGAATTTATTAATATTTTTGGTGTCGAAGGTCGCGCTCCCGGTGCGTTAATTGTCTGGGGGCGCGAAACAGCACATCGACCCTCTTGATTAAGTCATCGGGAAAAGTAGGGGGGAAGTAGGACACACAAGAATGGCGCTTCCTTAAGGACATGAGTTATTTCCGTTTCTTGTGTAACCTACGTT
>CAZUYQ010000029.1:38475-44370 GCA_964624705.1 uncultured Polynucleobacter sp. | reverse complement strand
GAAAATTTTACCTGGAACTGACTGAAATCATAAGAATTTAGATGCGGTAGCCCTGAAACCTCGATCATTCTTCATACCAAATTTCATAATATTTTCTCCCTATGACGCGATGAATTCGCGGTCCGCGCCGCCCAATTCATGTATCGGGAGCTCTTAAAAAAACTTATGAATTTTTTTGTAACAATTGAATATTCTTAGAAAGAAAAATGCCAAATATGATATTTTCTATCAAAAACAGAAAAGCCGAATCGATTGTGATTCGGCTTTCGTGAGGTCTTTAAACATCCAAATTAATTACAAGAACCAAATTTTACAGTATTCGATAGGACTTGCGATTCATTCATGGTCCATGTGTCGGTACTAGCACCTTTACACAACACATCTGGACCGACAGTACCCTGAGCTAAGAAGGTCGCAGCCGTGACGTTAGATACGCTATATGTGTATTTGACGCCTGCAGGACTTGCAAAGCCAATGGCAGTAGCATCCCCATAGGTACTAAAGTCGCCAAAGTACGCAAGCTCAAGTGTATACATATGCGCGAGGTTTGTTTTGACTTCTGATTGCTTAGCCTTCGCCATGAAGGTCTGCATCTTCGGCATCGCGATTGTCGCAAGAATACCGATGATCCCCACCACAATCATCAACTCCACTAAACTGAATCCCTTATTATTCTTCATTGAAAACTTCATAATGCCGGCCTCCTTAGCGCTAAAGTTGATATGCGATGCGCTTAATATAGAGATCGGCAGAAACTACCTAGACTTTAAAGATTAATTTTGCATTAGATATAATGCATTGAAATTATTAGGTAAATTACAACGTTTTTTCACCTTTTAAGGCGGCTAGATTTAACTAATCCTTTTTTGCCATTTATCAATACTCAATGAAAGAACCTCGCAGTTTAATATCCTCCTAGACAACGAGTTACCATTGCCCTAGGATTTGCGGACCTTTCTATGGCCCCATAGTTAAATGGATATAACGAGCCCTTCCTAAGGGTTAGTTCTTGGTTCGATTCCAGGTGGGGCCGTTTTTCTAGTCAATCCAATAACTTGCGAAAAATTGATCCGTGGAAAGATCTTTGAATTTCGATTTTAGCAAATGACTCATTTCAATGCGTTTGATTTCACGTAATTGGAAATCACCTTCATCGATCTCATAGAGCCATAGTCGATAAAGTTTCGTATCTCTCCTAAATATTACGAACACCCAGTAACCGCCAAAATCCTTAGTATCGATCTCAAGTGCCATCAATGGTTGATGAAAAAGATTTTGAAATTTTACTGAATCAGGAAAAACCTCGCGGCATTTTGAGCAACTTTTCTTCAATGCCTTTGCCTCAAGAAAGTTCTTACGAATGCTAGAAACAATAGTCTCGTTTCTAAGACACTTTAGGTGGTCTGCTTCAAGCGAGGCATAGTTCAATTTGCACTTTATAGCAGAAGCCATTGTTATAGAAGACATACATAGCAGAACAAGCAACATGGCGATTCGAGAAGATAGAGGCATCACTTACCTCGAATTAAGATGTGCCGTCCGTCCTTAGTAATCCAGTGCCCACCCTTTGGAAAGCCATCGAGCGCATCAGGGTTTTGATCTTTAGCCCTTTTATTTGCTTTCGACAGCTCTTCAAATTCCTTTGAAAATGCGATGACGTTCTCGACATACTCTTGAACTTCTTTATTTTTTGCTTTTGTAGCGCCGGCAGCAATAAGAAATTCTTTTACAGAGTCCCATTTTGAGGGATCTTTACCAGCTTGCTTTGCCAAAGTTTGTGCTTTTGCAATTCGACCTTCACCTGCATTGTAAGCGGCGATCACAAATTTCGTTCTTTCAGTTGAGCTTGCAACAGCAATAGTTTCAAGTTTACCCCCTAAATCGGTCTCTTTATTAAAGATATCATCATTTATCTTAAGATATTTTGCAGCGGCGGCTGATGCATCATCAACGTCGAATCTCTGATCATTATTTTTATTGACCGTTAAACCTAAACGAATTGCAGTCTTCTTCTCAATTTGAAAATCACCGGCTGGACCAATACTATTTCGCTTGCCACGTAATGTGCCATAGCTACTTTCTTGGCCATACATACCTTCTAAAATATAGACTGAGAAAGAATCATCTTCATCGAAATGTTTTGATGCATTTTCCAAAGCTTTGCGTTTATGAGGCGTTTCGCGTTTAATCCAGCCACGAACTTTTGATTTTTTCATAGAGATCACACCTATCTAAGCAGAACGTTTTTTTCGTTCTTCATCTAGTTTTTGAAGTAGCCAAAGTTTAATTAATGGTTGCCGGGATACCCCAGCACGGGAGGCTTCTAGATCAAGCTGTGTTATCAACCATTCGGGAAGATCAAGATTAATTTTTCTAATTTTGGGTATTTCGACATGTCCTGATGCTGCAAAAATATCGCCCTAGTCTTCGGATTCCAGGAAGTCGTCCATCGACTCAGGGCTGTCAAAAGGCTTTGTTTTTATAGGCTTGCTTTTCGCCATTTCTGCTTCTCCTAACACTGATTAAACGGATTCTGCTATCTCTAAGAGTCCAGATTGCTGTGTACAAAACTCCCGCGACAATTCCTACTGTGGCTCCTCGGGTCTCGCCATTGGTTGCTTTAGCGATTTGCGGAACCGACAATGATCGTCCCTGCCAGATTTCCAATGCCGTAACAAATGATATTCCGTGCTTGAGTTTATTTTCGCGTGATTTTTTGGGATTCCACTCAAATGCTCATCTTCCTTGCCTAAACACAAAAATAGACAAGAAACAACTTGTGGTAGAAACCACCGGAGTTTTGCACGAAAACTTCTTGTAGGCAAAACCTTTTGCTACGGCAAAACCAATATCTGTTCAATCGATTGAGATAGGCATTCATTTGGATGATATTCTCGAGTCCGCCAACGCTGCAAAGGCATATCGTCGAGTAAAATGTTTGGTTTAGGAAGAAAACCAGAAAAACACGCCTCAATACCAAGCTCTGCGGCGCTACTACGCGCGTAATCGGCTCCACCACTACTCCAGCAATAGAGATTCGCACCCGCGTCTTTAAGTCTTTTTATCTGGTCAACCATAGGTGTCATTGGAATGCGTTTTGAGCCGAAGCTGCGGATTAACGTATCGTCAACATCAACGTAGATCACCGGCGGAGTCGGTGCATAAGTCATCTTTGAAGTCCTCTATAAAAGTTGAGCAAAACACGTTATTTTCCAGTCGCTTTTCTAGCCTGCTTTGCGAGGAAGTGACGATCAACACCATCCTTCAGGTACATCTTCATCACCGCTTGTCGCGAGATATTGAGAAATATCGCGATGGCATCGAGTTCATGTAAGAATGTCTCGGTGACATCAACATTCACTTTTACGATTTCGCTATTCGCAGACATATGAACCTCTCGCGGTGGCATACGCTTGGGTTTTGAAAAATACATACTCGTGTCTTTGCCCTTAAGTGCCATCGCTTCAATCTCTTCGATTGTTGCCGCTTTCTTCTTAGCTGTTTTGCTCATATACCTTTACCTCTGCTTTAGTTGCTTTCCATAACGTCACAAGCCACTCATATTCTCCCTGATCGTCGTATCGAACTTCTACAATCAGCGAAATCAAAACTCCGCCTCTTGCAAAACCAATCGCTTTGTATTGTTCGGGATCATCGTTCTTCGATTGGACCACATACGGCTGACCAAATAACTCAGTAGCATCATCAAATCCGATACCTCGCGTTCGTTTCAATAGCTCATTCTTCGCAGGATCCCAGTTTATCCTCATGTCCGTCTACCTCTTCTAAATCGAGTATAACGGTTATGACTTAATCCTAGAAGACTATTCTTCGTCTTTGTCCCGGTCCAAACCATCCTTAGAGACAGTCCCATACCAAAAGCCACTCCCTCATCAAAAATATCCAAAATTTCAATTAGTTGTGATATTAAATTCACGGGTGGATATAACTAAGGTTTTCTAAGGGTTAGTTCCATGTTCGATTCATGGTGGGGTCGTTTCTTGCCTCTTTTTGGTTTATGCGGCGTCAGTCGGCGTGTGCCGCTCGTCACCGTACCCTACTGGTACTGTCTCCTCGCATCACACTTGACTTCCTTGCCTAACCACAAAAATAAACAAGAAACATTCCGTGATAAGACTTCCTAGGAAATATCTGTTAAAATCGAAATAAAAGCGAAACTCCTGCAAATGCAAAATGATTTGAAAACTTGCCGCAGAATTTTAATCGTGGGAACTTCTTGCAGTGGAAAATCCACTTTTGCCCGCGAACTAAGTGCCGCTCTCGGTCACCATCTTATAGATTCAGACGAGCTGGCGTGGCAGCCCCGTTGGCAACCAACTCCAAAAGATGAATATCAAAAAATTTTGCGAGAAAACATTGCTAAAGAGCCTTGGATATTTGCTGGAAATATTGGCGCTCTTGAAGATCACCTTGTCGAAAAAGCCAATGCGATCATCTGGCTCGATTACCCTTTTTGGATAATATTTGGCCGGGGACTGCGCAGAACTCTGTCAAGGATTGTGCTGCGAAAATCTTGCTGCAATGGCAATCATGAAACGATGCGTCAGGCTTTTTTCTCCAAACAATCTGTTCTCTACTGGATCTGCAAATCCCACTCAAAATGGCAATTTGCATACGAAAATCTTAAAAAATTGCTCCATGATCGGGACGTGTTATTTTTGCGTTTGAAATCTCCAAACGAAACGAAGTCTATCTACTGATATTTCAGTGATATTACTCACCACTCGCTTTTCTAGCCCGCTTTGCGAGGAAGTGACGATCAACAGCATCCTTCAAATACATCTATCTTTACCTTTAACCCCATCGCTTCAATCTCATCGATTGCCGCTGTTTTCTTTTTAGTTGTTTTGTTCATGCTTCTGTTTCTACAAGTTCATCTTATCTTAGCTGACAAAGCCCGGCGGCTTGCCCGAGTCGAAGTTTTCCGTTGGGGCTACGAAAACCACCAAAACGTTCATTTGCAATGCCAGCTTCGCGAACAAGTCTTAAGTGCTTAAATAGGCTACTAATTCGGCACGCTATTTCACGATCGCCAATTTTTAGAAATCATCAATCTCCGCCGCTGACCGATAGTAGAGTGAACTCAAAATAGAAGGCCGTTGAATCATGTCTTTGCAAAAATCAAAGATTGTGCGCCTATTGGAAGTTGGTATTGACGATGCTACCGACACCCACGCGGCGCGCGATATTGTACTGACGAATATTCTATCGCTCGCGTTCAGTCTGACAATTTTTGCACTGCGCATTATTTTTTATTTTCTGCATTTAAACCTCCCAGGGCAATTTGCCGATTTATTCGGAATTTCACTCCTGATTTGGATTGGTTTTAACTATTTTAAACTCTATCTCCTCGCTCACGTCGGCCTTCTGCTCTGTTCTAACCTCGGTGGGTTGATCCTATGCCTGATGCTCGGCCCAACCGCCCATCTCTCGATCGGTTTTTTTTGCCTCGCCGGCCTTCCGGTGCTTATTTTCGAACGCAAAGCCATCAAGTTCCAGATTTTTGGTTTTTTGACGTCGGTAGGATGCTTCTTCGCCGCTGAATCGTTGGATATTGCGCAGCATCTCGGCATGACAGCTTCTCCCGTGTTGCTTGGGAAAGTTTTTATGAGTGTGGCGCCGGTTTTTTTCCTAATCATTTTTGTTGAACTATTCTATCTGAAAGCTATCAGCGAGAAAATGAGCATTGAAGCAGTCCAGGCCAATCGCTTGCTGAAGAAGCAAATCGAGGAAACGCAGGCAGCGACAGCTGAAAAAGAATTCGCCCAGAGCGCTCTAGTCAATTCTTCTAAGTGGGCCGCGATCGGCGAGATGGCGGGAGGCATCGCTCACGAAATCAATACCCTCTCCCAGTTCCTGGGGGACAATCTGGCT
>CAZUYQ010000029.1:35015-38465 GCA_964624705.1 uncultured Polynucleobacter sp. | reverse complement strand
GCGATTCGCTCCCGGCAGATTAACACAGTTCTCAGACTTCCTGAGTATGATATTGAGTTAATCAAAGCCTTTGCCGAAACCATTGAAAAAAATGCCACTCAGATTTCCTCGATTATTATTGGTCTACGGTCCATAGCACGCCAAGGCGACACCGACGTCTTTCAGGTCGTTGATGTCAAAACGATCGCAGAAAGCGCCGCTGGTTTATGTCGAGAATTTCTCAAAAATTCCGGGATCCAACTCACCATTAAAGACGCCGACGAACCTTTGTTCGTGGAGTGCCAGCAGACACAAATTGCGCAAATATTTCTCAACCTCATCTCCAATGCTAGTCATGCCTTAAAAGCTGCTACTGATGGACGCTGGATCAAAATCGATTTTCGCGACACTGGGAACTCCGTCGAAATCTCGGTCACGGATAGCGGCAATGGAATACCCGTAGAAATACGTGGCAAAATTCTACAGCCATTTTTTTCGACCAAAGATGTGGGTGATGGTACTGGGCTAGGTCTGAGTATTTCTCATGGAATTGCCAAATTCCATGGCGGTGACCTTCATTTGGACGAGACCTGTCCCAACACACGTTTTGTGCTCAAACTACCGAAACGGATTAACATCGCAAAAATTAGTTAAGGAGTTGCGCATTTGGGTTTTTCTGTCGTTACGGATTAACGTCCGTTCCTGTAGAACTTGCTATTTTGCCGACAAGCAAGCAACTCGTTTTGCCGTACAAGCGTCAACGCAAGCTTGATCCTGGCATCTCGATTTACAGTTAAACTCCGCGGTTAAATATACTGTGTCACGTGCGTCATCTCCACTCGTCGTCACTACCGTCCCGACGTCAGCAATACATTTAGTAAATGTATCTTGGCACGCTACGCGGCAGGGAGTGGTTTTTGTAGGGTCACATGGGCGTTCGCAGGTGAATTGATCGACGTGACATTTGAGTTCTCGTGTCTCTTGGGGGTTTTGGGTTTTGATGCAGCTATTGTACGTGCCGTTACAAGCAGACAATCCCTTGGCATCATCCGATGGATTGAGGGATTGCCTGCATTCATAGGCAACAAAGCGACAACTCAATTCATGTTTATCGGCGTCGTCGGTATTAGCCATGCACATATCATAGCGAGTTTGACATTTAGCATTATTGGCCCATCTCTCATTGCAATTATATCTGGCTGTTCCACAACTCAGTACTAGTGCTTCTTTGTCCGATGTTGTGACCGTGTCCTCCTTTATACTGGCCGACTTTGGATCCGATTTACATCCGGCCAAGCAAAACATGAAAGATAAAAACAGTGGGACTGTCCGATTCATAAAATACCCCGCTTGTTGTGATGATTTACTTCTAAATTCGTACTTATCAAGTATACAAGCAGGCCCCAAAACGACCGCGGTTCGACCTAAGAATAACGTTTAAATTTTGTAACCACTTGTTAAATTTTCAACTTGTGCTTGAATATTACACAGTATATAAAGCGCGACATGATGATAAAGCACACACAACAAGAGCTCCGTGGCTGTTTGCTGATTGAGCTTGAACGCCAGGATAATACAAGGAAAAACTTCTCCCTGAGGGGTCTTGCGAAGCGATCGGGGATCAGCCATAGTCTCCTTTCCCTCCTCGTTTCGGGTAAACGTCCCATTACGCAAAAAAGTTGGGACAAGCTGGCGAAGGCCTTACCGGCTTTGATCCAGCCACTGCAGAATGAAGGAGGACCTGAGTTCGAGCAATTGAGTGTCGATGATTTTTCCGCGATTTCAAACTGGTACTACTATGCCATCTTAAGTCTGATGGAAACTCATGACTTTCGCATGGATTACCAGTGGATTGCTGAACGGTTGGGAATTACCCAACTTCAAGCTCGTACGGCTGGCGAACGTTTGAGGACGATGAAACTTGTGGCTGAAAAAAATGGTCGTTGGCAACAGATCAAAGGTCCGCTCAAAATTGAAAATAAAAAGCCTGTGCCTGCATGCCGCACCCAGCAGCTACAGTTACTTGAAAAAGCTATCGAATCTTTAGAACAAGATCCGTTTGAAATTCGTGATTTTTCATCGATGACACTCGCCATTGATCCTAAGGATATCCCTTACGCTCGCGAACGCATCAAAACCTTTCGTAGATCACTAACTCAAGATCTTGAGCGTCGTGGAGACCCTAAAGAAGTTTACCATCTTACGGTGCAGATTTATCCCGTATCAAAATCAATCGTAGAAAGAAAAAGTAATTTATAAAGTTCGATGAACCAATTTTAATAGGAGCAACGCGTGATTTCGATCTTAAAAAAATCTATTCTAACTCTGGTGAGGTTATTGCCGCTGCAAGCCGTTGCAGATACAACAGCTTCGGAATTTGACGAAATGTTTCGAGGTTATGAGGAGCTGTTTTATAAAGCAGAGAAGGTCGCCGTATCAGACATTGCAACCAATGCGATTAAGATCAACCTCACTTGTTTGAATATTATTGAGGATAATCACGCAAACAAATGGGATAGCGAGGCGGGAGCATATAAGCCGGGCGATGTAACCCGTTCCACTGCAGAGCAAACGAGGTTCATGCAGATACAGCGAATCAAGAAATTTCCAACCGTCGATTACGTGTTAGTGAGCATAAATAAATACGTTAACGATCAAGCAACTAAGATTGTACTTCGTAACGACGAGAACTCCGAACTATCCTATCACGATAGAAAACCAAAAATTTCTTCTAACATTCCATTCGAGCCCTACGATACATTCGACCCATACCATCTAGATCTAAGTCTCAGAAAAATCTTTCTTAAAGAAGATCAGAAATATCACTGGATGTTTCGAAATGAAGAATCATATAGCATATTATACGGTGGAGATCATCGGTTTAGTGATGGAAAAAAATGGCATTTTTTACAGTACTGCCTCCAAGATCCACCACAAAATTAGTAAAAACCAACCTCATTTTAAAAAGGAACGTTACTCATGATTTCAAACGTTAAAAAATGCCTTCTGATGATTGCTTTGCTAATCCCAGTACAAATGATGGCCGCTGTCGGTAATGAAGGCGGTCATGGCGGCGATGGTATTGTCTTAGAATTCCGGACGATGGGGATAAGCATTGTTAGGTTACTGAACTCAGAACCATTTGGCGATATTACAGCTACCGAATTTTACAATGTGCTTGTGAGTGCTGAGATTGAATCCACAGATAACATATTGGTGGTTGATGGGGTGGTTAAAGATGCGGTCAATTATCCAGCTTTCAGCAAAATTGAAATTAACCGAGCACGTTGGCAAGGTTTAGATCAGAAGAAAAAAGCGGGATTAGTCCTTCATGAAGTTTTAGGCCTGATGCGACGAGATGATTCTATCTATCAATGGTCTGGACCTTTTTTACAAAAACTTATGAAAGTCGCTCCACGCACTGACAGTAGGAGTGACTCTAATATCAAAGTAAATGGAAACTTCAGTACT
>CAZUYQ010000029.1:32038-34988 GCA_964624705.1 uncultured Polynucleobacter sp. | reverse complement strand
AGATGAAGTACTTTACAACAGTCTCGTTGAAATCTATGCTGATTCGACACCTGTAAAACTTCAAGACTTTCCAACCATCTCTACCGTTTTGATATGTGCTTCCAAGAGCATTCCCACTTTTACATCGCCGGACATTTATCGATCACAAGATAACGTTAAAGCACATTTTATGCTTAAATCACGATTTCCACGAACATCCTATGCAACAATCTGGGCTGATCTTGACCGGTGGAGCACAGCGGGCTGGGGAGTGGGCGGCTGCCGTACCACAACCGAACTAGCAGATTGCGTCTTTACCTTCGACGGTACCGATCTGACTTACAATAATGATTATGGCCCGGTTCACACAGTCTTTCGGCGTGTCTTTTTAGAGGACGATGGGAAAAATCACTGGATGATAAAAACGTCCTATAATACTTTTGATTTCCGGCATACCCCAATAGAGGGATACTGTCTTTCTAAGTAAGGCTCGCTCATGCCATTAAATATGCATCAGAGGGCACCAGAAAATATACGGTCTATTTAAATCTAAATTATGAAGGATTTTTTATGAAAATTGCATTTACGTCTCTATTTCTCTGTTCGCTTATTTCAATGTCCGCGTTTGCGAGCGAAGACGTTGTCACTGCCGATGCCGAAGCACAAGAATTAGTTTGCCGTACACGCCATTTTAACTGCAAAGAAAAATGCAGTACTGGCAGCGACTCTCACTGTAACTCTGTATGTGACAGTCAATTGGATATTTGCCTATCAAAAATAGATAACGAAGAAATGAGCGATAAAGAACTCATTTGTCACATTGCAAAATTTAACTGTCTTTCGAGACTAAAGGAAAACGCTAGCCAAGCGGAAAAGTTGGCGTGCGAGACAAAGTTCACGGCATGTATGAGTGGCTCTTCGGCTAATTGACACTTGTGTGCGAAGTAAGGAAGAATTGCTTTGCAAAGCTTATGTCAGATGCCGACAAAAGATCGGGTACTGACATTATTTCTTTGGCACGTGGCGCGTATGCCTAAATGCACCGATAACTCGGGCAAAATCCAGTTGCTGCTGTACCAAGTACTGAAAGACATCGATCAGAGCGCCGTGTTCTCGGTTGGCTGCGTTAGTTCTCGCAAAATAGCGATCAATCACCAGATGCAGCGACTCAATGGTTGACAGGCAAAGTTTTTTGGGTTGCTTGCGAATGATAAATTGCGATTCCTTTTCCGGTGTAAACCGAACCATCGGAATCCGTCTTAGGTTCTCGCTTAATCGCAGCATCTGATTGACGTGCTGCCACTTCGCATCCAAAACCCATACAAATAATGTCTTTTCCCTCTGGGCATCAGACTGAGCAAAACACTCATCGAGTTCTATTGCATCAGGGCTAGGATATAACATCACATGCTGATACTGCGGATCGTCCAATAGCTCGTTGACCCGTCGGTCCTCTGAAAAATCTTTGCCAACAAAGAGTCGCGAATTGCTCATCGATAAATGGGCCATGCGAGCAGTCGCAATGGCGTTCTGCGACTCGTATGGGTGCTGAAGAATACCGATGGGAAATGGCGAGGCGAAGGGCCTCAGAGCTTTACAGTAACAAGTGACCATCGCTTTGCGACACTTAGGACAAACCTCTCGGTAAACTGGGATCTCAACATTCCTCATAATTGCAGTAAATCTCTCACGATATTCAGATTACTTCGCTTATCATCACCACTCACTTGCATCAGACAACGTTCTCACGCTCTATCTATTGCTAAGTTCATATTTAGCTTCTATTATGCCACGGCCAAAGTCTAATCTGCCTATAAAATCACTCCGACGTCGGAGTTTAGCTCTGTTTTTGAGCATTGATAGCTCGGAGGACCAATCTTGAACCAGATCAATCGGCGTTTAAGTTCTATCGATCTTGTACGCGGCATCGCAATGATTTTAATGACCCTAGATCATACTCGTGATTATTTTAGTAATCACTCCTTACGGATCGATTTATCTGCACCAACTCCCGGAATGGAATGGCTATTCTTCACACGAGTTATCACTCACTTTTGTGCACCGACTTTTGTATTTTTGGCAGGAACCAGCGCTTTTCTGACGACTTCAAAAAGCCAGGACAAACCCAAGGCTGCTCGACTTTTAGTAACAAGAGGTCTTTGGCTGATTTTTCTAGAAGTAACCGTGATTGCTTTTGCTTGGTACTTTAATTTTCGTCACGATGAGATTCCTTTAGCAGTGATCTGGGCCATCGGCTGCGCGATGATCGCCCTGGCGCCGATGATTTTTCTGCCAATATCGTGGATTGCGACTATTGCGGCCGTTATTATTTTTGGTCACAATTCCTTAGACGGTATAGCGCCTGAGACGTTTGGTTCTCTAGAGCCGCTTTGGAATATCCTTCACGTGGGATTTTCAAATGTTGGCTCTCAACCAAAGTTTTCGGTCATCTATCCAATTCTGCCTTGGATAGGCGTTATGGCCGCTGGATATGCCTTCGGTCCTATCTTTAGATTTTCAAGTGAAAAACGTCGGAAAGCTCTTCTGCTAACTGGTGGCATTGCGGTTCTCAGCTTTGTGATATTACGCGGTATAAATAGTTATGGTGACCCTACACCTTGGACCCAAAACGCCGATATTGCGAATACGATTCTTTCGTTCGTCAATACGACAAAGTACCCTCCTTCCCTCACCTATTTGCTGATGACTCTTGGACCTATGTTTTTAATGCTCGCATGTTTTGAACGTGATTCCATGAAAAAATGGGCATGGGTGGAAACATTCGGACGGGTCCCGCTTTCCTATTATATTTTACATCTCTATTTAATTCATGGCTTAGCAATGATATTGGCACTTATCCAAACCGGAAGTATGGACTGGATGATGAATGCGTTTTTTAAAGCAGACCCACCGGATAATTACGGCTTAAATTTATATGGGGTTTATGCCGACTGGGCTCTGTTTATTTTGA
>CAZUYQ010000029.1:24151-31970 GCA_964624705.1 uncultured Polynucleobacter sp. | reverse complement strand
GGACGTCAGTGTAGGTTTTAAACGACACTGACGTCGATTTTGAATTTTCTATTTTATTGATAGTGATAGATTCTAACGATGGTGATAGATCACAGCTTCATCAAGTTCACCCGGACGGGTTGTGTAATCATACCGGCCATTTGCATCTGGTCCGCGTTTGCCAAAATAGAGCCCGCCGTTGCGAATAGATATCAAATCGTGGCGAACATCATGCTGACTCACCGTATAACCTAAGCAATTAACTCCTGTGACAATTCTTGTCGCAGATAAGCGCCAATCATCTAACCCGCACAGTTTTGCCGAATTAAAGTTAGCAACTCCTAATTCCGAGGTAGGTTTAAGGGACAGTCTTTGAATTGTAGAACTAATTGTATATAAGTCAGGATGTTGTTGATCTATCGGCCCGCCGATTTCATAATTACCAATCTCGGTTTCAATACCTAATGCCGTTTGACATTTTTCGTCGACAAAAACACGTCGTTCCCGCACGTAGGTTTTCGCATAAATAAAGTCCATCGTCGTTTGCTCAAACATGGTTGGATTTAGCTTACTGGCTAAGCAAGGCCCATCCCATTTACCGCGTAAAGGTTTGACAATAACAATATCATCAACAATGCCGTCACCATTGTGATCTTGCGGCGTTTGCTGAGATTGAGACGCAGGATGATCGCTATTATTACGGTCGCGCCCGCAATTTTGTAGGCCAAATCCCAAGGCACAAGTCATAAATAGCTTTATAAATCTTTGATTTTGAATATGCATATAATTTTCTCCAGTGATAAGAGCCATTAGCAGTTATAACTGATAATATGCATTTTACATGCCAAGTGAAGCTAAAGGCATTTTAAGAACTCAAGAAGGTTGTCTTTATCGAGTTCGGTGAGTGAGGTAAATTCTTTTTCATGCCCCCGACGGTCACGCCCTCGCGTCGATGTGTCATAAATTTCAGGACGACTCCAAGGGACATAAGAAGGCGGATACTGATAAACGTCATTTTTCATCTCACCATTAATTCCCACCTTAGAAAAATCAAGACTATGCCCACCTACCATAAATTTTGTAGGTCGTTGCTCTGGATGCAGCAGATGCCACAGCGTGGGTACAGATCCGTTATGCAGGTAAGGTGCAGATAGCCAAAGTCCAGTTAGAATAGTCGAGGCGTAAACATCGCGATGCGACTCCACTGTCATATAATCTTTATAGGCCATCTGGGAAATCGTTTTGATTAGTTTGGAATCAGCCGCAAAAGCCCGCTCTGGATCTGTATTGATGTCCGAAATCTTTGCAAAATGATTTGGATAATTTCTGAGATGAAGTTTACCTGGAAGCGCTTCGCCTTCATATCCACCATGGCACGATTTGCAGCTATTGTTGTAAACGTCATGGCCTATTTTTGCTTTTTCTGAGTCAACCTTGCCGGGAAACGCCAGCGGACGGTAGGTTGCGACCGCATCATTAAATACTTTGACCACATCTTCTTGATGATCAGGAATATTCTCTGGTTTCACGCCCATCGTCGGCACCACAAAAAACCCGATAATTCCAGCTAAGTCCTTAGCTGTATGACCAGACTTTGTTTTATAAAGCCCGTCATACAGAAGCGATGTTCGCTGATCTCGATCTGCAATACTTGGAATTGACGTATAACCCGCTTCTGTCACAAGTTTTGTTGGGTCCATAAAACCCAATTGATACTTAAGTGCTCCAATCCCATTGGTCAAGCCTGGGCCGCCGTTTGGATAATTAAATGCCCGGTCTAAGCCTTGAGATAATTCTTCGATGCGCGACGCTGTCATCGGAATAATCCCAAAGCGCAGAGAGAGCCATTCCCAGAGTGTCAAATCAGGATTAAACTTCTGAACAGCAGCAAGAAGCTTCGCGGGATCTCTCAGTGCCGACTTCATTGCCCCGTACGTACCATTAATATAGGCTTCGGGATTAAACGAAGTATTTGGGGTCCCTATCTGAGCCGTGGAAGTCACGGGCATTCCATTATGATCATAGACAACACCAGCGTGGCACAGAGCGCAACCAAGATTAACGGCTTCGACCCGTACGGGTGGAACCGCAGCTTTGATATCACCTCGCACGAAACCTAAGGCGTCGTGATTCCATTCAATACTTTTACCGTCACCATAGAGGATATTTGTCGGAGTCAACACTCCATACTGAGCCACCACACGAGGCCACAGCGATTTATCAGGATTTAGACCTTCTGCTTTACTATAGGCCAGGATATGCGCTGCTTGAATTAACTTAAACGGGAGAGCACTTGTCTCGAGTGTTTGTAAATTGAGCCCACCAAATCCACCTCGCAAAAATAGACTAACACCGTAAGGCACTTTATCTTGCACCAGCAGCGGTCTCTCCTTAGATAAAAACATCTGCAAGCATAAAACAGCTACTATAGTTAAACTCGTCACAACGATAATCCAGCGATTTCTACGATGGAACCATGATTTTTTTCTGGACTTATTCAATGATTAAATCCTCAGTTCTCAAACGCGGACTGATCGATTCCCTACCTATAGGGGTCTCGCCACAACGCCAGACATTGACAAGTCGTCCCTTAGAAAAATCCCATTCCGGTCTTTGATCTTTTAGAGACTCTAATACAAATCGTGCAGACTCTTCATGGTCAGCTAGTGCCGAAAGAGGGCACGCAGAAATACGATGCTTCGCGAGTGTCAACCAGTTACGATAGAAATCGCGACCGGTATCAAGCGGGTGTTAACAAACATAGGCATACTGTACCAACAAACAGCTACTACTATTGATCTGAGGAGCTTCCGAAACAAGCAATCGCCCAATTCCCATGCGCATTGATGGACTAATCACCCGCGGTTGCATGAGAAAGGCAGCAACGATGCGTTCCATACCACTGAGTGCCATGACCTCAGCACTGAGACCATCCTTAAACCATTGGGGGTGTTTTTTTGAAAAGCGCATCCAAAGAAATAATTCTTCTGCATAGGGTCTAGCACTTAAAAAGAACTTGTTTGCACGATCATATCGCCCGGAAATTTTCTTTATCTCGTCCTTATTCGTGATCAGAAAAACATTGTTATTTCCGATTAGATCTCCTTTAAGTAAATCAAGTTGGGTGGTCCCCACAGGCGCAAATTTTCCACGGAACGCATGCCTTGATGACACAAAAGCAGCCAAAGGATCCAACCCAGCAGATTCATTATGAATGCGGATCTCAGCTACTAAATGATTTTGACTCTCAAGATTTACTTCGTTTTTAGATGAGATCACATCATGTCTGGAGGACATGAATCCGAGTTGATTTAAAGCTAAGCGCAAACCTTCACATACCGCACCTAAGCTAGTGAAATGGTCCCGCAGCGTTGGGTCTCCAACATGCAATGTACGCTTAAGATCACCAAACACCTGAATCACATCCGGTGCTGACCACTTAAATTTTGCTGGTTGGGTATTATGAACGGTCGGGGCACGTGCCGCCTGCGCAACAATACTTCGAAACTGTTCGTGATTTATTGTACGAGCCATGTGGACCTTCAAAGTTTTTTCGTAAATAAGGCTGTATGATGAAGGATTCTCGCACCGAGAATCTCCATCTGCCTTAGACTTGCAATATTAGTTTCAGCAATCCAAGTAACTCCAACCGTCTTATATCCACGTTTTGACAAGGCCGTGAGGGTGTCTCGCAGAAGTTCTTTCATCAGCCCTTGACCATGGAATTCATGTGCGACTGAATAATAAATGATGACCGCTCGCTCGCGCTTACCCCAGTGATACTTTAAGAAGTGCCATGGAGTGGTCCAACTTATCTTAGACTTAATCGATCTAAGAAAAGGATTTAGATCTGGGATACAAACGACAACGCCGGCCGGCTTCTCAGCGAGGTAACCAACTCTCGAAATCCTCGGATCAATCACCCACATCAAGTCCCTAGCTTGAAAGTCCCATTCCTCCTCAGTAATCGGCACAAACATGGGATTGTCTCGGAATCCGTCATTCAGTAGCAATCTCGCATCCTTCATTTTATTTTTAATATTGCGCCGGTCAACAATATCGATATTCCACTTAGAACGGTTCACGCCCTGATTGGACGCCAGTTTATCCAGGGCCTGTGCAATATCGATCTCAAATGTTCTCATGGGAAAGGTCGTCGCATAGCCCAGAGCTTTTAAAAGTTTGGGAATATGTGGAGGGTTATAGACTTGATCACTATACGGTGAGTTTTCAAACCCGTCGACGACAACTCCGATCTGTTGCATCGCAGTTAAGTTAAAGTTACCGCTTATTTCATCGCAACCCTGATCTTGCCCCCACTTCTCGGCAGCACTCAGTAGCATTTTTGCAGCTGCGATATCGTCGGCACAGTCGAAGAAGCCAAAGTAGCTTCGCTTTAGGTTGTACACCGTATTGGACTTATGATGAACATGAGCAACAATACGACCAATAGCTTGTCCATCTTTTCGCACTACAAAGAAAGTCCCGACACCAAAATCTCTGAACAATGGATTCTTTTGGCGATCCAAAAAACGCTGCAGATCGCCACGTTCTAAGGAAACAAATTTAGAATCTCGACCATATGCATGAAATGGTGCTTGGAAAAATCCTTCCAGATCTCGTTCGTGCAGTGTGTACTGATTTACTGTCATACGCCCCCTCCTCTCGCCGCAAGTGAGCCGAGTTTCTGTATCACACGAAGCTCCACTTCATGACTAGATCCCTGTCCCACTTCTGGGAGCGTACAGACAATCAAAATCCATGGTTTTTCCGAAATCATACATAGATGAGTGGCGCTCTGAGATTCCAACAAATCAAGAATCTGGTCGCGTGGCGGATGACCCGCTTGCCATTGCTTACGGGCCTTTGCCAGGCTTACGACCACATGTTCCTTAAGAAACGGTACCACCACAGTTTCATCATATCGTTTCAGACGATCTTCGTGCAGCAAACGAATATTTCCGAGTTGTGGTAGCTTTTGCAACGCAGAGGTAAATTCTCCCAAGTTATTTATAGCCTCCCGACCGATCCAATGACTAATCGAATACCGTTGCCGCTCTTCGCCAAGTTGTTCTATGTGATCGATGACCATAAACAGCATGACCAAAGATGATGCAAGGGCAATAGCCAAAGAAATTTCATGTCCGCGAATCTCGGCAACATCCGCAATAATGACCCATTGCGCAAAACCAAGAATCGCACCGCGACCTACGAAGCGCGATATTGTAAAAAAGACTGCTCTTTTCCGCGTATCCTTCTGAGTTCCACGAATAAATACATATACAAGTAGTAACGCGCCAATAGACCCCAGACGTAGAGGGACGGCCCCTAACTCTTCGCGAAAATCAGTGATCACAAGCGGAACGCAGAACAGAACCGCCACAATAAAAGCGTTGATAAGATTATTTTCTGATGAAGAAAGACTGCCGCGTTCGCGAGTTATGAGAAGATACGCATCCATAGCAATGGTCGTCGCCAAAAACCCCGCAAAGGCAGACAGCCCAATCACGCTTAGGCCCACACGCCAATTCCAAACCATAAAAAAGACGGTACCGGCGGTAACAACGATCTTTGCAAAAAGTGGTGCATGCCGTCGCAGCAAACCTTCTGTCAACAGAAGGGCGGAGAGCGGGATAAGTATTGCGGGTGTCATCTCAAATTTATCTAGAAGTTCTGAACCTCCGAGATACCAACTTGTCGACCTCATTAAAAGCAGAAATGCAATAGTCCATAGTAGCGAGAGTAAGGAATTTTCTAGCGGGCTTCGACTACGATTACGAAGCAAATAGGTCAAATAATAGCCCACACCGTAGAATGCAATAAGGTTCATCGCTATTTCAACAAGGGGCAGCTTATCCCGCATTATTTGCTCCCCGGCTTATCAAGCTCTGATTGCAGACGTGTCTCCGCGTATTTCAGAATCAATTGACCAACCCAGCCACGATATGGCTTCTCGATCGAACAAGACCATGGATTAAAGAAGTAGCCATAGTAATCAGTACCAGCTGACCGATGCATCATAAGTCTCAGGGCTTCGAATGCCATAAGATTGCCGGTCGTGATGACCATCGGAGCAAAGGATGGTCTCGATCTCTTGCCCTGGAAAACTTCTAAGGCATATTCCATATGGAAGTGTTTGGCAGATGTAGAGTTAGCAAAAACGAAGAGCATTTCACGAAACTTACAGCGATTGATTTGTTCTTGTGACAGGGAATGCCACGCCGTTGACGTGGTATGATAGCTAAGCCGTGCTTCCGGCCTCGGATCTTTAGGCCCCACTACCGTGACACTTGGTAGTGGCGAGGCATAAGCATCAATGACATATTTACCTGCTTTTGCAGCCTGACGATAAAGATGAATGCCGGCGGCGATATCATCCATTCCGTTCACCACAAAATCAACTCGATCCAAAATTTGGTCTAGGTGATCGACCCATTCAGGTCCAAAAGGCTCGATCTTGATATTTGGATTAATATCGCGAATCTTGCGACAAGTAACCTCAACTTTGCCCTGGCCAACATCGGATAACGACGCAAATACCTGGCGATTGAGGTTCGATACTTCAAAGGTATCCATATCGGCAATGACAACATGCTCGAGGCCAGCACGGACTAAAGCTTGAAGGCAAGCGCCACCCATACCTCCTACACCAACAATAAAAACTCGCGCTTTGCGGATTTGCTCTTGTTCCTGCGGCGTTACAAAACCAATATTGCGAGTGGTAAGAACATCGTAATCAAATTTGGTTGTCACCTAATTTTACTCCTCTTGAGATTTTTCGCTGGATAATTCGTGCAGTGGTCTTAAGTGTCCTAGCCGTCGTCCGACGCAGAACCACTGAATCACTGGTAAAAGTACTGCATTGAGCATGGCCAGAAAGAACCAGCCAATCACTTGGAAAATGGCATTCTTCGGAACATCCTTCACAAGAAACTGGGTGACTACCCGAGAATTGATTTCACCGATCTGTAGGAAATCATCGCCTCTATTGTAATCTAATTCTGTCTCGCACATTTTATTGAATGGCTCGGTACGATGCTTAGTGGCTTCCGAAAATGTTTTTTTGAGATTATCGGATCCACCGGTATATGCATTGCGAATAATAAAGCGCTCAAAATCAAACTCCGCATCTTGACCTACACCGAACACATGTCGATGATAAGACATAATTTCACGAGCAACCGAAAGATGCGAAAACGTGCGTTTCACACTCTTATCTGGCACCGGAAAGACATTGACAAAGGTGTCCGCCACCATACCAACAATCGCTGGGACTTGAGTGACGTTGCTGATCCAAAGAGGGCGCATTTGATTTCTTAGAAATAGCACCACGCAGGTCAAACCATACAAAATCCAGCTCAGCCCCCGAGATCGTTGTTTTGGATCCACCATGACGAGGCCCAGGTGAATCATCGACTCTCGCCGCCCCTGAAATTCGATATCCATAAGTGCTAGGGCATTAAATGCGATGGGCACGCCGGCTTTATTGGTGACAAGAGTAATGACCGAGTGTTCGAGACGTTCACCCGTTGCATCAAAGACCCCATAATTTAATTCACCGAGGGGTAAGCTATCTCTGGCGATTGCCCTTAAATCCTCTACTAGCTTTTTGAGGTCTGAGGCCGACATGGTGAGCTTTGGCCGCTCCACAATACGTACGGTCAACCCATCCCCAGTTTTCATGATTAGGTCTAGATGACTTCTAAATATCTGCGTGATGTTCAGCATATGCGAACCATAAGCCTCGCGATGATTTTTGACTGGGTTCGTTATCGGTTTTAGTGGAAAATAGTTCAATACAGGCAACAGATTTTTGTTGCCTCGGAGGCTCGTTTGCTGC
>CAZUYQ010000029.1:16786-24141 GCA_964624705.1 uncultured Polynucleobacter sp. | reverse complement strand
AAATGATTGAATATTCTGACAAAGATGGTGAGCCATGACCAAATCTGGACTTTAGGTTTGCCGAAAGATGCCGATAACAGCCTGTGACTATTGACTTAATTAAATTGGGAGAAAAAGTTTCGTGAATCCAACTCGTTATCAACTAGTTCTCTGTCGTCCAGGCTTTTCGTCTACATTGGCTCAAGAATTTGAAACTCGCTGGGAACTCAAAGGCGAACCCGTCCACAAGTCGGCCGTCCGTTTTCCCGAGGCCACCGTTCTTCCCCCTCTCACCTCAACTGTGTTTGCACGCCAGTATTTACCAATGGCAATGTACTTTGAGGGCAAAGATGTCCAAGCCGCCGTCGATTTTATATTTAGACGCCTCGAAGTTATGTCTAAAAGGAACAATCGCCAACAGGGCCATTGGACCCTCCATGCATTCTCGATTGATGATGACCCGGGCCTACATCACGCCATGGCCATTGAGAAAAAACTGCTCCCGGTCGTAAAAATTCGACTCCCCGAGTTATACAAACGTTTTATCCGCGAAGAGGATTTCCTCGATTCAGAGCGCACTCCTCAAGATGTCGTGGTTCAAATCTATGCCCCAAGCGCAAATGAGATCTGGCTTTCCATTGCCCCACAAAGCTCAGGCCTGTCCATGCATATGGGCGGCATCCAACGCATGAAAAAGATCCACGGTGCGCCGTCCCGAAGCACCAGTAAACTTGCAGAAGGATTGCAGTTTTTAGGTGTTGTGCCGAAGGCTGGCGAGACCGCGGTCGATCTCGGGGCTGCCCCAGGCGGCTGGACCTTTCTGATGGCAACTCACGGCGTCAATGTCACGGCTATAGATCATGCGGAGCTTGATTTACCGCATACCCAAAGGATCAAGGGCGAGATTAAACATTTAAAAGAAAATGGTCTAAAATTCCTTCCGGAAACATGTACTGATTGGCTTTGTTGTGATATGGTGATGGGCGCTGAGCAAACTCTCGAAGTACTCGAAAAGTGGCTCGCAGCAAAACGTATGCGGGCTTTTGTTGTGAATATCAAACTTCCGCAAGATAACCCGTGGCCAGCAGTCAAAAAGGCGTTGACGCTGCTTACCAAATACCAAGAATCGGGCTCATGGCCCAAGATGTTTGCTCGTCATCTCTATCATGACCGTAATGAGATTACGCTCATGGGGGCTTCCCTGCCGTCATCGCTCTGACCGATTAATTCAAATCTAAAAATTATCGCCTGTTCTATTGAAGGGATTCCCTGTGGTACTAAAGTTTATTCAAAAAATGGTCTCTGCGACCCCAACTGGCAGCAGCGGCTTCGATCAACTCGGCCTAGAAGAGCCGATTCTTCGGGCCATCAAAGCCGAGGGTTATGAAAACCCGACGCCCATTCAGACTCAATCAATTCCAGAAATTTTAAAGGGTCGCGATATCCTCGGCTGCGCTCAAACCGGAACCGGTAAGACGGCTGCATTCGCGCTACCGATGTTACATCGCCTTCATGCAACTCATTCAAAATCCCATAAAGTCCGAGCTCTGATTTTAGCGCCGACTCGCGAGCTTGCGCTGCAGATTCGCGATAGTTTTGTTATCTATGGTAAGCATTTGCCGTTGAAATCTGCAGTAGTCTTCGGTGGCGTCGGCTTAGAACCACAAATGAACGCGATCCGATCTGGCGTTGATATCTTAGTGGCGACACCAGGCCGTCTCCTTGATCTTATGGAACGCCGTGTCGTCCATTACGATAACCTAGAAATCCTCGTCCTGGACGAAGCCGACCGTATGCTTGATATGGGCTTTATTCATGACATCAAACGCATTCTGAAAGTACTGCCGAAAAAGCGTCAGAATCTTTTATTCTCGGCGACCATCCCTAAAGAAGTTCAAGGTCTGATTGATAATATTTTAGTCGACCCACTTAAAGTCGAAGTTGCACCAGTTTCATCGACCAGTGATCAGGTCACGCAAAGTCTTTACTATGTTGGACGCCAAGATAAGCGCAATCTTCTTTTGCATATTCTTAAGGGCGATAACGTAACGCGGGCGCTGGTCTTTACACGCACCAAACACAATGCCAATAAAATCGAGCAATTTTTGATGCAGGCTGGTATCGAAGCCGCAGCCATTCACGGTAATAAATCCCAGAATGCGCGTCAGCGCGCGCTCGAAGGTTTCAAAAAAGGCAAAGTAAAAGTTCTCGTAGCAAGTGATATCGCAGCGCGCGGCATTGATGTTGATGAGATTTCACATGTCATTAATTTTGAAATGCCAAATGAAGCTGAGACCTATGTCCATAGGATCGGCCGTACTGGCCGCGCCGAGGCTCGCGGTGTCGCCATGTCCTTCTGTGATCATGAAGAGATGAAACACGTCCCGCAAATTGAACGCGTCACTAAAAAGAAAATTCCAGTGGTAACAGATCATCCTTTTATCGCAAACTCTCCGGATCCAGCGAACCGCGCTTCCTACTCACAAAGCAGTGAACCGTCAAGAAACTACCGCTCTTCGAATCGTGGACCAAGGAACAATAACGGCCCACGGGCTCCAAGGCCCTCGATCGATAGAGGTGGATCAGCACCACGCAGGTCCTATTCTTCTTCTGAGGGCGGCGGCGGAGAATCGAGACCGTCGAGTGGCCCGCGTTCGCAAAATAGAGGACCGCGTAGACCATGAGTGATGTCCAACAAGAAAATTTAGAACAAGTAAAATCAACTTCATTTAGAGAGTTGAAACTTTCGCCTGCGATCATCGCTGTCTTGGATGAACTCGGTTATACGGCGATGACTCCGATTCAAGCTCAAACGATACCTTCGCTGTTACTTGGCAAGGATTTGATCGGTCAATCGGCAACCGGTAGCGGTAAGACAGCTGCCTTCACACTGCCAATTCTTCAGAAGATCAACGTCAAGCAACGTTCTGTCCAAGCTCTGGTTCTCTGTCCAACTCGTGAGCTTTGCACGCAGGTTGCTAGAGAGATGCGAAGGCTTGCTCGCAAACACGCTGGTCTGCAAGTTCTCGTCCTAGCCGGCGGTCAAATCATAGGTCCACAGATATCTGCCCTCGAAAAAGGGGCTCATATCGCTGTCGGGACGCCAGGACGACTATTAGATCTTATTTCTCGCGGAAAGCTGAATCTTTCGATGCTGAAAACCATCGTCTTAGACGAAGCCGACCGCATGCTCGATATGGGTTTTACTGATGATATGGAACAAATTCTGAGTGCATTACCACCAAAGCGTCAGACCGTTTTCTTCTCGGCAACGTTCCCAAATACAATTTCAGAAATGTGTGATCGCTATCAAACATCTCCTGTAAAGGTGATGATTTCGGATGATTTAACGTCGGTCAATCCTGCGATCACTGAAAAATTTTATGAGACTCATCATGAGGATCGTCTTGGAAATTTAAAGACTGTTCTTAGACAGCACCCAAGTGATTCGACGATTGTCTTTTGCAATCTTAAAGTCGTTGCTCGTGAACTTGCCGAACGCTTAAACGATGATGGGTTTGCAGCTGAAAGTATCCATGGCGATTTAGAGCAATTCGAGCGCGACCGCGTGATGGCAAAGTTTCGCAATTTGACCACCAGGATTCTTGTGGCGACTGATGTTGCCGCTCGCGGTATTGATATTCCTAATCTCGACTTAGTCATTAACTTTGACACACCCGCTAAACCAGATGTTTACGTACATCGTATTGGTCGCACGGGACGTGCAGGGCGAACAGGTCTAGCAATTTCGTTTCTGTCACCTAATGAACGTCACAAACTCGACTATATCAACGAGTACACAAAAGAGCATCAAAGAGGCAAGAACGAGCGCAGGCTCGAAAAACTCAATTGGGCTAGCGGTCCGGTCGGTGACCGCGCTATGGATTCCAATGATACCGAAGTCAAGACTGTGGCTCCGGCTATGGCGACCCTCTGCATCTTCGGCGGACGTAAGGACAAACTGAGACCGGGCGACATTCTGGGAGCCCTCACTGGTGACGCTGGCGGACTCAAGGGAAGCGATATCGGCAAGATTGAGATTCACGATCGTCTAGCCTATGTGGCACTTAGGAAAGATCTTGCGTCGATGGCTTTGGAACGTTTGCAGACCGGTCGCATCAAGGGTCGGACGTTTAAGATTTCACTAGTTGAGTAAAACGACAAAATTTCATAAACCTGATAATTAACAGGTAAAGGCCTAACTCCCCGCTGACCATGGTACAATGGTAAAATATGAAACAACCATGGTCCAATACAGGATATTATGCTGGCAACCTCGCCCTTACCGAGATTGGTATTGGCAGCATTGTGCATGGATTTAAAGTCCCACTTGGCGGAAACTTACTCGCGATCAATCAGGCATTTATTTTAACTAGAGCCCTGCGCAATCCAGATTCTTCAGCTAGTCCAACATTACCCGGTCAAATTTCTGTCATTGCAGCTCTGCTTAAGTCTTTATCTCCGGCGGGTCAGAAACTCACACCGAAGCTTGCCATCGCCACTCAGGGATATTTATTTACAGCTGGCGTTCTGGAATGTGGAATAAACCTCTTTGGAATTCTACTAGGGTCTTCATTACTTTCTATCTGGGGAGTTATCCAACCTATCGCGATGACGACCATGATTTATGGCTTGGCATTTGGGCCAGAGCAAATCAGTAAGATCCTCAGTTACTATAACAAAATCTTAGCCGATGTGACGCCCATAACCTCTGATGATATTTTCAAAGTTCTAGCGTACTTTGTCGTCGCGAAAATTTTCCTATGTTGGCTCGTAGTCGTCTTTGCCTGGAGTAAAAGTTTTGGCGATAAAATGGAGCAACGACTTCGGGAGTTACGCATTAATTCTTCGCCTCAAAATAAAAATATCTCGTCACCCCCGTATAGTCCCCTTCGCGGTGCTATCCGTGATATCTGTCGCCCGATTTTCTTGTTACCTTTGATCTTAACTGGAATTTTCTTCTGGTTCGCAGAACATACATGGGCCCCGGTTATCTGGGCGACTCTACGGCCAGCGGCCTTAGGTTTTATAGCTTTTTGGCTCGTGCGGCGTATTCCAATCGAGGCAATCTCTAGCAAGTACGGCAAAACATATCCCGGTTTTATTGAAGCTCTTAAGATGACTCAGTCAGAAAATCAAAGAAAAATCACTCAGGACGAATCCAAATGAAAAAACAGTCCAAGTCAGCGTATCGCGATCATACAGTTTTATATGTCAATGGCATACGGCAGGAAATTTTCGGTGATGATAATTTTTTGATGCTAGCAAATTGGCTGCGTCGCGAGCGCGATCTTACCGGTACCAAGATTGTCTGCGCTGAGGGTGACTGCGGAGCATGCACCATTCAACAAGCCTTTCCGGCAGAAGCTGGGGTAGATGGGTTTCAAGCGGTTAATTCCTGCATCAAACTCGTTTGCCAAATGGACGGTGCATCCATTGTTACCATTGAAGGTATTCAAAATGGCGAAAAACTCTCGCCGGTACAAGAGTCGATGAAATCCTGTCATGGTTCACAATGCGGATACTGCACGCCAGGATTTGTGATGGCAATGAGCGGCGTTTTAGAAAACAAGAAGGCTCTGACAGCGAAAGAAGCGATGAATTGTCTCACGGGCAATCTCTGTCGCTGCACTGGTTATCAACCTATTATTGACGCTGCCTTAACAGCGAAATACTCTGATAAGCACTCGCTCAAGGAGCGCTATCTTACGAAAGAGATTTCCACTGCGTTAAAAAAATCAGTGAAGTATGGGCTATTATTAAAATCAGCAAATCGCGATTTTTACGCACCCGTGACTCTTAACGAGGCACTGCAATTTCTGAATAAAAATAAAAGTAAAAACATCCGAATTATCAGTTCTTCGACGGACCTCGGCGTGCAATATAATAAGGGTAAGCCCATTCCCGATGTCTTGCTAAGTCTACATCTCATCCCTGAATTGCAGAAAATCACACGTAATAGTCAACGTGTTATTGTCGGTGCGAGAGTGAGTCTCACGACAGTTCGAGATGCTATAGAAGCTACTCATCCAGAGTTCGCAGGTCTATTAAATATATTTGCATCGCCGCAAATAAAAAACACTGCGACACTGGTCGGAAATGTCGCCAATGCCTCTCCTATTGGGGATACGCCGCCGTTTTTAATGGTAGCCAACGGCATCATTCATACCGCAAGCCTTAAAGGTACAACCGTTGTAAGACGAAAGATTCCGATCAAATCATTTTACCGCGGGTATAAAACTCTCGCTCTGAATGCAAACGAATTGATTACCCATGTTTCGTTCGCCATGCCTGCGAAAGATGAAATGACTAGACTCTACAAAGTCTCTTCTCGCAAGGACCTCGATATCTCAACTGTTTGTGGAGCGTTTACTCTAAGGCTTAAAGCCGCAAAAAAAGCAAATGATCTACCAACAATTGCCGATGCACGCATCGCCTTGGGTGGTGTTGCCGCTACAACCATTCGCTGCCCAGAAACTGAAGATTTATTAGCTGGTAAACCATTAACCAGCGAAACGTTTCATGAAGCCGGCATCCAGCTCACACAGTCGATCAAACCTCTCGACGATCTGCGTGGCACTGCAGCGTATAGACAAGTTCTCACAAAAAATATGTTTGAAAGGTTTGGTAGCGAAGTCATCGCAGAGTATTCTTCGCGGGAGGCCAAATCATGAAAAAAGATCTTGGTAAGCATGTCAGTCATGATTCCGCGGCGACCCACGTCTCTGGACGTTCTGAGTATGTGGATGATCGTCCCATGCAGCGCGGAGTAATTCTCTGCGGTGTTGTGTATAGCCCACATGGCCACGCCAGGATCCGCTCAATTGATTTAGTGGCAGCGTTAGCAGTGCCGGGAGTGGTCTGCGCCATCACGGCAAATGATGTTCACCATAATCAATGGGGTCCTATCTTTCAGGACCAGCCGATTATTGCTAAGGACTTGGTTCAATTTGTTGGCGAGGTTGTTGTCGTTATCGGCGCTACATCGGAACATGCCCTAAGAACAGGTATAAAAGCGGTCCATGTCGACTATGAAGTGTTGCCACCCATTCTTTCAATCGATGACGCCCTTGCAAAAAAATCTTTTATTGCCGGCGAACGGGCTATTTGCCGTGGCGATATCAATGCATTGAAATCTGCCCCCCACAAACTTTCTGGAGTGTTAAAAATTCAGGGTGCCGATCATTTTTATCTCGAAAATAACGCCTCGGTCGTCTATCCACAAGAAGGGGGACGCCTTGAAGTTCACTCATCAACGCAGCATCCGACTGAGACGCAGCATATTGTTGCTGAAGCCTGTGGGCTTGGATTTCACGAAGTAACATGCATTGTCAAACGTCTCGGCGGCGGATTTGGTGGCAAAGAGTCCCAAGCAG
>CAZUYQ010000029.1:9839-16776 GCA_964624705.1 uncultured Polynucleobacter sp. | reverse complement strand
GGCTCGTAGCTCAGAAAATGAACCGACCCGCACGTATTGTTCTCACCAAAGACGACGATATGATTATGACAGGTAAGCGTAATCCGTTTCAAATTCACTATGAAGTTGGCTTTGATGCAAAAGGCAAAATTATTGCTTTAGACGCCATGCTTTACTCCGATGGCGGTGCGTATGCCGATCTATCGACGGCGATCATGGAACGAGCCATGCTCCACAGCGACAATGCCTACTATATTCCGCATATGCGAGTGCGCGGCCAGGTTTGTAAAACGAATTTTCATCCGCATACTGCATTCCCCGGTTTCGGCGGCCCCAAGGGTGTTGCCATGATTGAGTCCATTATCGAAGATATGGCTCAAGTTACAGGAGTCGATCCGCTTGATATCCGTAAACTCAACTGCTATCAACCTGGCCAAGACATCACTCACTATGGACAGAAGGTTGATAACAATCTCTTGCCTGAATTATTTTCTGCCCTTGAAAATGAATGCGAGTATCGCAAGCGTCGACAAGAAATTGAAGACTCAAATAAAAGACCAAATTGCAATCCACGCGGCTTATCCATCACAGCTGTAAAATTTGGAATTAGCTTTACGACTAGATTTTTGAATCAGGGGAATGCACTGGTGAATGTTCACCGCGATGGAACGATCCAAGTTTCTACCGGTGCCGTCGAAATGGGCCAAGGTGTCAATCAGCGCATTGCGACGATTGTTGCCCGAGAGTTAGGACTTGCGATTGAAGGCGTTCGCGTGATGGTGACATCAACAGAGAAAAATGCCAACACCTCCCCTACCGCCGCCTCAAGTGGCACGGATATCAATGGTGCGGCAGCTCGCGAAGCCACTCTTAAAATCAAACGCAGACTCACCGCTCTGATGCTTGCGATGAAGGATATTCATCCCGATCATTGGGCTAGCAAGACTGCGGGCCTCGGGACCAAGCCTGAGATTCACGTGGGCGATGGATTTGATGACGAGCGGATCGAATTTAAGGACGGCATGGTTCACTGCCGCATTGATGGTAAAATTGCACTATCGATAACATTTGATGCGCTCATTCGCGAAGCCTACCTCAATCGCATTTCGGTCTGCGAGTATGCTCATTATAGTATACCGGGGCTCGGTTTTGATAAGATTACCGGCAAGGGTCAGGCCTTTCTTTATTTCACTCAGGGCGTGGCGGCTAGCGAAGTAGAAATAGATCGTTGGACGGGCGAGGTAAAGGTACGTCGCGTCGATATTATTATGGACCTTGGCCGCCCCGTAAATGAAGCCTTAGATCTTGGCCAGATCACTGGTGGTTTTATTCAGGGTATGGGCTGGGTGACAACTGAGAATCTCGTCTACAATAAGAATGGTCTTCTGTTATCCCATTCACCGAGTACCTACAAGATCCCTAGCATTCAGGATACGCCGCGCGTTTTCAATGTTCGTCTTTTTGAAAACGATGGGAACACCGTTAATGTTCATCGCACAAAAGCAGCAGGCGAACCGCCACTTCTGCTCGCGATTTCGACCTGGACAGCGGTTCGTAATGCCATTATGTCTCAAAGTCAGGAGATCACACCACTACAAATTCCAGCGACATCTGAGCAGGTATTGCGCGCGATTTCTCCGCAAGATTTTTCTTACTTCGAGGTCAAACCATGAGCCGCGTTTTGTCAAAGTATGTTGAAACCGCCGCACAGCTTGTCCATTCACACACACCCTTTGTAACGACAACCCTGGTTCAGCTTGATGGTCATGTCCCACAGGACTTAGGCGCTAAGGCCATTATCACCTCTTCAGGCTTACACTGGGGCACAGTTGGTGGCGGCAGACTTGAAGCGAGAGCAATAGAACATTCTCAACAAATCCTAAAGGCAGCTGTAGAGGAGAAAGGGTCTCTCACGCCACAGATGATCCGTTATGATCTCAAGCAAGAACTCAATATGGTCTGCGGTGGGATGGCAACGATCTTTTATGAGATATCGATGCAACCTCGATGGGTCATCGCAGTCTTCGGCGCAGGCCATGTCGCGCAGGCAACTGTGCCCTTACTCGCAAAACTTCATTGCCAAGTGCTTTGCTTTGATCCTCGCGAAGAGTGGCTTGCAAAATTACCAACGCTACCAAATCTCAGAGCCATTCACTCGACGGATCTTCCAGCGATGGTAAAGACCGTTCCTCAGGACGCCTTCTATGTCGTCATCACTCAAGGGCATGCCACCGACTTACCGGTAGTACGTGCAATTTTACAGCGCGGTCCGCAGAAATATCTGGGTGTTATCGGTAGCGTTCCAAAATCCCGAACGCTTAAAGGAACACTCTTAGAAGAAGGATTTCCGCGAGAGTTAATAGACGGCATTATTTGTCCTATTGGCTTGCCGATCGGCACCAATGATCCCAACGAAATCGCCATCAGTATTGCGGGACAGTTAATTCAAGTGCGTGAGGGACACTAAGACTATTTATTTGACTCGCCTCAATAATTGCCCGTTTCATCTCACCATCGAGGTATGCAAAAGATTCATCAAATCCCATACCGGGCTTCACAAGGACCGCATCTGGCTTGCTTACAACCGCTAGATGCGCAGTTGCCCTTGCTCCGAGCATGGTCTCGGTACAACTGCCTCCAAGCAAAGCAAATTTCCCTGCTGCGCGAATCACATCAACTGCCATGGCACACTCCGAGAGTGCACCTGTATCTGGCATTTTTATGTGAATCCCATCAACACCACCTTCAACTATTAATTGCCTAATGTCCGATAAAGAATTTGCCCATTCATCAGCAACAATCCTTAATCTCGGGGCGTGAAGCCCACGCCGATTTAAAATTTCCTTGAGTTGGAATATTCGCATTTTGAAAACATCGAAATCAGGTGCCATCAGCGGACTTTCGATATGACATGAATGCGGCGCCGCTGTTTTTGCTATGCTTTCGATCATATTGGCAACCAGTTCTAGATTCTGTTCACACAAATCATCGAGTGCACCATGAAAATCCAATGTTAGGGTGGGCAAATAGCCGAAGCGCTTAGACCGTTCTTTAAACCCTTCAATCCATAAATTTAAAGCCCTGCCATCAGCACCGATCTGAGGGCCAAGGAATTCAAACTGGCCTTGCGGTAGATATTCCAATCTCCGCGCCAACATCCTATCAACTGTGTCGCCCCAATCACCCCCACAGGAACCGTGGAGCTTGATACACTCAGTTGGATTTTGATACCCAAGATCTTCAGAAAAAATCTGCCAGCAAGGCTTTCCAGTCGCGGATGACGCAGCACTAACCATCGCTTGACTCACCCCATACCGCACAAAAGCAGGTATTTCGGAGAACTCGCTCAGAAAATCTTTTTCTAAAACAATCCATGGCACTACAGAACGGTGTTCAAACCATGATCCGAGCGTTTTTTCAATCCAGCGGGCAAGTTCCTGAGGATCCTTGGGCAGCGCGCGTCCCGACTTGCCGCTAAATGAAACTGGAACGCAGTCGCCCCAGGCCACAAATCCACTTGCCAATACTAACCCAATACTGACGGCTGGGACTGGGGTGCGAACCATCGGGTAAGAACCATGTTCAGTCGGAGTGTGATAGCGGTCGGGTGTCGAAATAAGATCGCGACGAATGCGTGCGAGATCTTCAAAATAGTAAGATCCCCAGCTAACATTGGTGAGAACCTTGACAATGCGATCATGACTAACGACCATCTACTTACAACCTTCATGCCTCGAAAGAAGCATTTCGCTGATCACTGATCCGCAATTTTAAACCAAACACTTTTGGTTCGTGTGTAGCTATCCAGTGAATGAATAGCCATCTCCTTGCCCCAACCGCTTTGCTTAAAGCCACCAAAAGGCGCAGCAAAATCATAGCAACCGTATCGATTTACAAAAACTTGTCCAGCCTCCAAACGGTTGACGACTCGCAATGCGCGACTTGCATCTTTCGAGTAAAGCCCAGCGGCGAGGCCGTACTTACTATCATTGGCGAGCTCGACAGCTTCGTCCTCAGTTTTAAATTTCGTAACAGTTAATACTGGGCCGAATATTTCTTCTTGGAAAATAGTCATCTTTGCAGTCACATCAGTAAAAATCGTTGGACGCACAAAACAACCCTTAGCGTTAGTCCCAGCAGTATCCCGTGTTCCTCCAGCTATTAGTTTTGCACCCTCTTTTTTTCCGATTTCTATGAAAGACATAATTTTATCGGCGTGTTCTTTAAAAGCTTGCGGACCCTGAGTGGTTGCCGGATCGAATGGATCACCGCATGTTACGGCTTCCGCAAGTGCAGCAAGTTTTGTGACAACACGATCGTGAAGGCTTTCATGGACGATAAGTCTAGTCGGCTCCGAACATTTCTCGGCTTTATGACAGAACATAGCGACAAAGGAACGCTCAATCACTTCATCAATACGATCGGCATCTTCAAAAATAATATTGGGTGATTTTCCGCCTAGCTCTAGTGTCACTGGCTTTAAGTTTGATTCTGCAGATGCCTTTAAAACATGACGACCCGTGGCAGTTCCGCCCGTAAACGAAATTTTGTTCACATCTGGATGACGTGTTAAAGCTTCACCGCAGGTCGCAGCGCCAAGAACCACATTGAAGACGCCATCCGGCAAAATCTTTGCTTCTGCAATAAGTTCAGCAAGTCGCAGCATGGTTAAGGACGTCTGCGGAGATGGTTTCACCACGACGCTATTACCCATAGCGAGTGCCGGTGCAATCTTCCAGCAACCTAGAAGCAATGGAAAATTCCAAGGTACAATCAATGCACAAACACCTACTGGTTCACGACGGGTGTAATTTAGAAAACCCTGCTCTACTGGACTTGACTCGCCGTAAAGCTTATCAATCCACCCGGCATAGTAATCAAAGACATCAGCACTTTCAGGCAAATCATCGACATAACTTTCTGCGTAGGTCTTACCGTTCGAAAGTGTTTCGAGTGTGGCTAACTCTGCACGGTGCGTTCGAATAACCTCACCAATAGCTCGTAAAGCCTTGACGCGCTCTCCCCTCGTCATGGTCTTCCATGGCCCGTTGGCAAAGCTATGTTTAGCGGCTTGCACAGCTTGATTTACTTGTTGGGGTGATGTTTCAACAAGCTTCGCCAATAATTCACCGTTAGCTGGGTTATCTATAGTAAAAACCGCGCCATCCGACGGAAGCGCTCGCCCTTGCACGACGCCCGTTAGGCTACGATTTAGCCACGATTTTGCCCAAGTTCTTTTTTCTGTTGTATAAACACTCATGGAATATGTTCCTTTAGCGGACCTTTAAAATGTCGGACGATTTGCCAGTGCAGTTTGACGCCCGTAACGCATTTCACGTAAGTGCGGCGTACTCATGACATTTGGTTTTGAATCATAGCCGAAGAGCCCGATCCAGCGCGGACGAGATCCGACAATCGGTGTGACGCGGTGAATCGAATACCGACCTTGAAATAGGACTAAGGTTCCTGGACGATTTTCGAGGTGGACAACGCGGCTCATATCGCCTTTCAGTAGGTCTTTGACGGCATCATAGTTTTGATTTTTTTCGTCACGAATCATCGGCACATATTCAAAATCACCGCCAGACTCAGCTGCTTGAATCGCCAGTGAGGTTACAAAATCGGTTTGATCAAAATGCCAACGTAAATAATCTGTATCGCGCATGACGGAAAGATTCAGTGCTCCCATCGGATCGCCATAACGGTGAATTTCAGGTAGCTCTAGAATCGCTCCGATAAATTGTATGAGTTGAGGATATTCATAGATCCTCTTAAGCAAAGACAATTCTGGAAACTGATCATAGGCCACAACGCCTACGTTCGTATCTTCCGTCATATTAAGTGGATGATCTTCGGGAAGTGATGCATCGCCCGGAGCCAAATAAGCGTTGGCCACAACCCGTTTAAAGAACGAGTCCTTTTCAAGGACTGCACATTCCGCTTTCAGTAATTCCAATGCCATCGGACGAACAAAATGTGGCATCTCGCAGGCACCTAATTTCTTCATACTGGCACGACAGGTGTTGATGAGTTCTTGGGCGGAAGAACTAGAGAGGTCTTGAATCGGGTAAAGATCGAAATTAATGATCTTTGCCCAATCGCTAAAGTCTTGTAAGGCATTTACCAAATCATGGATGTTCTTAGTCATAGATGCTCCTTAGAAGGAATTGAATCTACATGGCGTTACTGGGGCGAAGAACCTTATCTCGAGACGGTACAACCTAACATTGACGGCAAATCAAATCTCTAGGAAAATACCTAACAATACCTGTTTGCTAACACCTGCTCGAATCTCTTGTCAAGGCAGGTCCGACGCATAATCCAAGTCACGATAGCCTTTCATCGGCCAAGGGCATTTATGAATACACCTATAGGGAATATCACGTCCTACGGTTTCGTCGGCATTGGAGTATTTTTACCCGGAATTTTTCCATCTCAATGATGTCAAAGTTCAACCTGCATCCCCATTTCAACAACCCGGTCCGGAGGAATCCCGAAATAGGCCGTAGCCGATAGAGAGTTTCGCAAGAGAAACGCAAACAAGGTTTTGCGCCAGCCCATCATCGATTCGGGACCATTAGTTAAAAGAATATCTCGCCCCAAGTAGTAGGTAATTTTATCGTCTTCCGTATAAATCCCATACTGTGCTCGAGCGAGTCGGAGTATACGACTAACTTTTGGTCCCTGCATAAAACCATAATGCGCCGTGAGTTCGTAAACGCCTTCACCGAAACTATTTACCTCAAGAATATCTTTGGTTGCAACAACCGGCACATCTTCTGTCACAATTGCCAGCAAAAGCACTTGCTCATGCAAAACCTGATTGTGTTTTACGTGGTGAATGAGCGCAGGTGGAGTGACCTTAGGGTTTGGCGTCATAAAGACCGCCGTGCCTTGTACACGTTTCACCGGTGAATCTGCACTGCCTAAACGCTGGACGAAGTCTTTAACTGGAAGG
>CAZUYQ010000029.1:7388-9829 GCA_964624705.1 uncultured Polynucleobacter sp. | reverse complement strand
GCACGCCCTCGTTTCCAAGTCGTCATGACCGAGAAGGCTGCGCCGGACAAGACTAGCGGGAACCAACCACCTTCGGCAATCTTATGCAGATTAGCGACAAAAAATGGCACTTCGACCGCGAGAAAGCATGCCGTCATAAATAATGCCAGCCCCATCGACCAGCGCCATCTGCGCCAGGCGACGACAAACATCAAACAGGAGGTAATCATCATGGTACCCATAACGGAAATACCATACGCCGCAGCGAGTGCACTTGACTCTCGGAAGAGAAGAACAAGAATCACACAAATCACCATCAGCATATGATTTACTTCAGGAATATAAATCTGGCCTTTGGTTTCTTCCGACGTATGGACAATCGTTAAACGCGGTGAGAATCCCAGTTGAATGGCCTGTTGTGCTAGTGAAAAACTACCTGAAATTAACGCCTGCGACGCAATCACCGTAGCCATCGTCGCCAGCAAAACTAAGGGATAAATCATCCAGCCATCGACCATTGCATAGAACGGGTTGCCAAGAACCGAAGCTCCGCGTTCTAGAATCAATGCACCTTGCCCCATATAATTTATAAGTAATGCTGGCATCACCACGGGAAACCATGCCACTCGAATCGCATGTCGCCCAAAGTGCCCCATATCTGCATATAATGCCTCGCCCCCAGTAATGACGAGGACCACGGACCCAAGGACTAAAAATCCAGACCAGCCATTATTAAAGAGAAACTTAATACCCCACACTGGATTTAACGAAGCAAGTACGCCCGGGTGTTTCAAAATGTGCGGAATAGCAATGACTGCAATGGTGACAAACCACACAATCATGGTCGGCGCAAAAAATTTCGCGATAGCTTCGGTACCGCGTTTTTGTGCTAAAAACAGCGCTACAATAATCAGGACCGTCGTTGGGATAATAAATGGCGTGAACCGCGGTGTCGCAACTTCAAGACCTTCAACTGCAGATAGAACCGAAATAGCAGGGGTGATCGTACCATCGGCTGCAAACAGCGACGCACCAATCAAACCCATGATTAAAATAATTTTCGTCGACGTACGTTGTTTTGCTCCGGTGTTGAACCGCGGTGTGATCAGAGAGAGCAAGGCCATAGTCCCACCCTCACCATTGTTATCAGCACGCATCACGAAAACAATATGTTTTACACTTACAACAAGAGTAATAGCCCAAACGACTAAACTTAAAATTCCTAAGACATTGGCTTCCGTAGGTTGAAAGATCCCATGATCACCGTGGGAGCCGAAGCATTCTTTAATTGCATACAGCACAGATGTACCGATATCACCATAGACGACCCCAAGTGACGCAAACGCCAGCCACAGTAAATTTCCGTGCTGCCCCGCGTGCCCATTTGGACGAATACGCTCGGGAATTTCGGTCATCGAACTGATAGACTCTTCGTGACCAGAGTGATCTTTATCTTTAGAATTCATATGTCATTGCCCCATTTATCCACGCGCGCCCATAAGTCCACGAAAAACCAGCGACAGTATAAAAATCCCACCTAAGGACAGTGTCATCGCCGCACCACCAGGAACATCCCAGTAATAGGATGCCACAAGTCCGATAAAACTTCCGAGAATTGCGGATCCTACCGCTACAACAAGCATCGGGCCGAGACGCCGAGAAACTTGACGGCCAATGGTCGCTGGAATCACTAACCATGCGCTGACCAGCATGATACCAACCGCTTTGACTGCAAGGACTGTGACCACTGCCGTTAAGACCATCAGTAGGTATTCTTTGAAGGCAACGCGAATACCGCTTAAGGATGCCAGATCAGGATAAAAGCCCGCGTATGCAATGCGGGGCCCTTGCAACAGTAATATACCCGTCAAGACCGCACCAACAATCTCGATAATTTTTACTTCTTGGGGCTGCACACCGAGAATATTGCCAAATAAAACAGCCTCCATATCGACACCAACACCACGACGGGACGCGATATGGAGCGCTGCAATACCTAAAGCGAGCGAGACAGCAAAAAAAACGCCGAGAGCTGCGTCACCCGCAATTTTTGTGTTCCTACCGGTCCAGGCGATTGCAAGAGCAACAAGCACAGCAAATGGCATCGCATACCATGCGGCATCATCCACCATTGATCCCGCAAGCAGGGCGACCCCCACTCCGCCAAAAGTTGCATGGGCAAGTCCATCCCCAAGCATCGACAGCCCCCGCGGCACCAGCAATACGCCGAGTGAGCCACAGAGTATCGCAAGAACAATCGCAACTTGTAAGGCAGCTAGCATAAACTCGTGCTGCAGAAATGGCTCCATTAGAAAGTCAATTGCTGGCATGTATCACCCTTCTCCGCCATCAATGACCAGTTCATGATCATGACCAAAAAATGCTACCTCACGAAGCTCCTCGATATTCATGAGTTCTTCGGGCTTACCCCCCCCAATGACCCGACCCTGCTCTAAAAATAT
>CAZUYQ010000029.1:0-7378 GCA_964624705.1 uncultured Polynucleobacter sp. | reverse complement strand
CATGTGTTCTGCGGTAACCCCCACCCCATTACCCCGCCAATTTTATAAAAAAACCACACGACTCGCTAAAGCCGATACCACAGTATCGCTATGCGTAATCAAAATAATCGATAGCTTATCGTCTTGATGAAGATGTCTTAATAAATCAATCATCGATGCGCGACCATGGGTATCGACAGCCGCCAATGGCTCGTCAAGAACCAACAAATCGGGTCCTGTGATAAGTGCTCTTGCCATAAAAACTCGTTGCAACTCGCCACCAGACAAAACCGCGATATCTTTGTCGAGCAATGGCAACCCGCCGACGCGTTGCAGAGCAGCGGCGGCATGATCCCGCTCGTTTGATTTTGACCATAACGGCCAGACCCCACGTTTCGCGGCCACTAAAACATCTTCAACAGTTGCCGGAAATCCACGATTGAATGATTTAAATTGGGGAACATAGCCAACACGCTTTCGAGCTTTCTCAGGAGAGGTCCCGAGGAGTTTTACTTCGCCAACCCGCGGCTGAACAAATCCGAGACCCATGCGCACTAACTGCGTTTTACCGGCGCCATTTGCACCACAGATACAAGTTAACTCAGACGCATGAACCCATGCATTCACATCCGAGAGGACTTGCTTACCAGCGTAATCTAAAGAAACTTGCTGCCATTCCATAACTTTATGAGATGAAGAGTCGGGAACGCGAATCCACGAGGGATGCGCTGCCCGCTGAAGCTTCCCATGTTGGTGTTCACTTGGCGAATGATCGTGTGCCATTTGTTATTTTTTCCTCGACACTGGCGCTTTTGCAAATTGATCCCAGCGATGAGCAATCGCTAAAAGCCAGTCGTAGTAACTATGCTTATCAACGCCTCCTGCAAGATCAAGCACAACGATTTCAGTCTTAATCTCACGAGCGAGATTTTTGGTCGCCCCATCTTCACGCTCAACGACGATCGCCATCGGCGGAGACTTCTTAAACTCGCTAATAGCCTTCGCCATCGTCTTGGCAGATATTTCGTGCCCCGAACCACCCACGCCCGTGAGCGAGATAGTTTTTATTTGATAACGTGCCGCCCAATAGCTAAGTGCATCATGAGCAACCACCACGGGTTCATCGCGCCAGCCCTCACGCAATTTTGCAATCTCGACTTGAACAGCGCCAAGCTTTTTTTGTACTTGCGCTCCATTTAACTCTAACTGTTTTGCGGATTGTGGCAGCGCCGCTGATAAACCTTTCACAATAAATGGAATAGTTGCCGACATCCTTATCGGATCAAACCACACATGCGGATCAAGATTGCCATGGTCGTGCTCGTGCTTATCTTGATGGACTTCGGGCTTTGTTTCAGCTTGCCAGGGCACAGCATCCGTATTTTTATCTTTGCCAATTAGGATGGGCTCAATTTTTTTGGTTTTTTTCGAATTCTGCAAAACCCGCGAAAACCATACATCATCGAGATTTAACCCGATGCCTACCGCAGCCACGGCGGATTTCGCGGCAGCAATTTCACGAGGACCTGGCTCCCAATGATGCTCCGATTGTCCCAAGGGAATAAGCGCCTGAATCTGGCACTCGGATTGACAGATATCTTGGACGAGTAATGCAAGCGGACGGATACTCACAACAACAAGCGGTAAGACCTTCTCGTTCTTTGCAAATGAGATCGCCGCAAAAGCAAAAATAGCAGAGCAAAAGCTCATTCCTAATTTAAGCTTTGATATTTTCATGCTCAAGATTTTTGATCCTCGTTGGCCAAATCTTCTATTGCCGCAGCACCTTTTCCACGACGAGTTTTCACAGCAAGTAGCTGAGTAAATTCTTCGACCGTCAAATAGTGCCCATGGTCTTTTGCTTTGCCGTATTGGAGCCACCAGAGAAGTGCGTTCATCCGGCCAATATCACCGGTGGTATACGGGGTAGGACCATGACTTTGTTTAATATCTTTCTCGAGACGTTGCAGCAATCTCTTACCAACTCCGCCAACCCTCAGCCGCTGCTGCCAATCCCCACGAACCTGATGGACGCCAACAGAAAGCCCACCAACAATCGTATGGACTTGCCAATGAGCCGTGCCTTCGTCCGGAACGACAATCACGCCGTGAAGACTCGCCACATTGCGCCAACAGGAAACGCCAGGAGAGGACAATCCCATCAATGATGCAATCGCATCAAGACGACGAAGTTGTTCTGCAGCTGCCTCACGCCGCCAGAACATGACCCTGAGGCCCCAGAGTCTTTTTTCGATGCGACGCTGAAACTCACTCAAAGTTCCTGAAAGTAAATTGACGACGACGCTTTGATTATCCGGTGAAACCAACATTCCCGTACGTGTCGTCTTTTCGCCTAAGATTTCCGCAAGATCTTCGAGGAAATCCATGGCTCTTTTGCGATCCTTCACCGGCCCAAAAGCATAGCGAAGCCCTGGCTCCATTGGTCCGACGGCGATCCGCATGCTTTCACCGCGGTCTTCGTATATGCCGATAACCTGAACCTGTCTTTGATGAAAGAGCGAGGGATCGGCCTGGATATTATGCTTTTCTCGACCATCGCATTCTGCAAGCATCGCAGCCAACATACTTGGCATTCGCGTCGATTGGAGATCGTAAGAACGCAGCGCTAATTTTAGAATTTGACGAGGAATTAATTCATGATGTTGAAACTTTGCAACTTCTTTATTGATAGCCAGCGCACTACTCAAAAATAGCAGCCGACGCTCATGATCATAAAGATAAAAAACACCGGTCGTTCCCGGCAATTCGGTTAGCTTCTCTTTGCTAATAGCCCAACCCAATCTCAATGCAGAATCTAGATCTCCCTGCAATCGAATGGCATGCTCGACTCTTGTAACGCCCCGATCCTTTAGTTTCCGTAGTAATACTTTAAATAATTCCCAGGTCTGAATCGCATCCGCTTCTGCGCGATGAAATTCTGCGCCTGCCAGGTTGAAATGCTTGCTAAGTCCTTTGAGAGATTTATCGGGTGCATCGTGGACTAATTTTTCGACAAGAAGATGTGTACATAAAAAGAAATTTTTTAAATCTCTACCAATCGTATCTTTTGCAAAATGCCGCAGGAAAATCAAATCGCCGATTGTATTGTGACTTACTAAAATATGTTCACCGATAAATTCGGCGAAATCCGCATAAATCTCATCAATAACCGGAGCATCCTTCACTAATTGATTCGTGATGCCGGTCATCCGACGAACAATTGGTGGAATAGGAATCATCGGATTTACTAGGGTATAAAAACGATCAATGATGGTGCCGTTTTGGATTTTTAAAGCACAAATCTCAGTGATACCATTGCGTTCTGGATTGCCGCCGGTGGTTTCAATATCAAAAACAATATAAACAGCACGATCAAGATTTTGTTGCACCGTATCGCGTAACTCAACAGATAGCGCTTTGCCGTCGGCTCGGCTACGATTCGCAGATCGGCTACCGGTCTTACCATCTCGACGAGAAGACCCCGAACGTGATCCGCCGCGGCGATTGCCAGATCCAGATCGTACTTGAACCGTTTCGTCAGACTTAGTCATGATATTCAACTTCCCCTAACCGCTTATTTTATAAGCAGATCAACTTTCAAACGGAAGTGTATGTACCATGATCTAAGTCAATTCCCCAAACGAAAATAGGGCACCCTCCGGGTACCCTAATCTCCGATAAGTCTAGAATTTTCTAAACCAATTTAAACACTGTGCGGCTTCAGTTCTCCACACCGCAAGCTTCAGTGTCGCTGAATAGATCACCCAGCACGCTTAAATTGATCCTGCGCAGCATTTTGATCGGCAGGCTGTTCCGTATTATGACGGTTTTTCTGCATGTTTTCCTGGCGATGTTGCTGTTTTTGATGAAGCTCTTGCTTATGTTGCTTCTGCTTCTTTTGCTTGTCCTTTGGACTACGGTCACCCATGATATGTTTCCTCCTATAACTTTTGGCGGCATTCGAAGCCCCTGCCCCGCGCCACATTAAATAGTTCGGCACATACTCGCTAAACTTTAGGCTATGCCTAAAATTTCATCCTTTTGCTTATGCTTACAGGGTGTTAGACTAATGGCCTATCCAACACCAAGGAGAACTCTGCCGATGCTGCGTCGCGTCATGCTTGTTGCTGTTATTATTGCTTTCGTTATAGCCTTCGATCAATCCACCAAAGCCTGGGCGATTGCAAACCTCCAACATTCAGCCACCCGCAGCTACCTCGGTGGAACCTTTTTATTGCTCTACGCCGAAAACACTGGCGCCTGGGGCAGTATGGGTTCTGGTCTTAACGATACATTGCGGTTTTGGATTCTCACCGTATTACCGACGGTCTTCCTCGTTGGTCTCGCATGGTACACCGTAAAAAGCGCTGAGCTTAAGACCTACATGGTTGCCTGCTATGCTCTCGTTATCGGCGGTGGACTTGGCAATCTTGTCGACAGAGCACTTCATGGCTATGTAGTGGATTTTCTATGGACAGGTATTCCAAATGGGATCGGTACCAATATTTACAATATCGCCGATGTTGCCATCATGATTGGTGTCATCACCTTATTGGTCATGCACGTCTTGGTTGAACGACACCATTTAGACACTGGCGCTAAGGTATAGCTCAAGAATCAAATCATGCGTCCGATAAATGGCCAGTACTGAAGCAAGCACTTCCGAAAGTCGGACAGGGTGTAGCTTCGTAAGACCTGTGGGGCATCGGTATGACTATTCGTGTTCTGCATTTGGACGATGATGAAATTATTCTCGAACGCTTTGCGCAGATTCTCAATAAGGGACTTCTGGGCCGCAGCGTTACAGTTGACAGTACTCATAAAGTCGACGATTTTGTCGGAAGGTTTAAAGGCAAAGGTTTTCCCGATGTTGTCTTGATCGACGTCTTTTTAGAAAACGAACAAAAAACTGGTCTAGAATTGGCAGAATTTGTTCGCCAGCGCTCCCCCCATACGGTCATCTTAATGGTGAGTAGTGCCAAAGATATTAAAACTGTGCGCGGCAGTCTCAAAGCCGGTGCAGACGATTTCGTCAGCAAAGATGTAAAGCCAAATGAACTTGTTGCTCGTATCGAGGAAGCCTTAGAAACTCGGGCAGAGAAAAAGACGGGATCGAATCAAGCGTCATCAGGCACAACTCTCCAACAAATCTCAGGGGCAACGATCGCTTCGATAAAGCTACGCGTTCCCGCAATTATTCAAAGCGCAGTCAACTGCGTCTATGTTGAGGGCGAATCAGGAACCGGCAAAGAAGTCGTTGCTAATTTATTTGCCGCGGCCCTGCCAAAAGGCACACCATTTGTGCGTTTGAACTGCGGCTCGATCACACCGACATTATTATCGAGCGAATTATTTGGCCATACTAAGGGTTCTTTTACCGGCGCAGCAGCAGATAAACCAGGACTTATTGAATCGGCAGATGGGGGCTGGATCTTTCTTGACGAAGTCGCGACATTGCCGATTGATGCACAGATTGCATTGCTCCGCGCTATCGATAACCAGGCTATCCGACGCATTGGCTCGAACAGCGAGCGTCCTGTACAGTTTCGCGTGATCTCTGCAACGAATGAACCTCTGCAAGAACTGGTCTCGCAAGGAAAATTTCGACGCGATCTATGGCAACGCCTGCGTGAAACCTATATTAAGCTTCCCCCACTTCGAGCGCGAAAACACGAGATTCCCGAACTAGTTGATTTTTTCCTAGGTACTATGCGTGGCGGCCCCTATCAACTTGCAATAGCAGTACAAGAAGCGTTGACCGTTTATGATTGGAACGAGGGAAATATCCGTGAACTAAGAAATTGCCTGCGGGCAATGACCGAAAAGTCGATCAACGGCGTGTTAACACCCAAATCTATTCCAGAGCATATCTGGGAAGCCATCGAAGCCGCAGATACCGGTAAACCAAAATCTTCGACGCTTCCCATCAATGATCGCCTCAACGAAATCCGGTTGTCCTGGTCTGGCACGAGGCCTTCCATTGAATTATTATCGGATCAGCTCTTACTCGAGATTTTACGAGCTGAGTACCACGACCAGGGACCACTCTCGCTAAGGGCTGCCGGGAAAGCCCTCGGCATTCCTAAATCAACTATCAGCTCTCGGCTCAAACGAATTGTCGAAAATGGTTTAGTCTTGGATTCCGAGCTACAGCAAATGATGAAGCATACCGCAGACGATTAAATTTTATATCAATAGCAACGGTCATGTTTTTTACTTTGCTTAGACAAATTTATAGTTGCCCCGAAACGTTCCATCTTCAGTAACGATCGCCGTTATAAGTTCGTTTGGCGTGACATCAAACGAAGGATTCCATACTTGAGCGTCTAGAGGCGCAATCACGACACCTTGCACTTCTTTTAGCTCCTTAGCAGGACGCTCTTCGACGGGAATTTCACGCCCACTCTGAATTTTAACATCAATCGTTGCTTTAGGAGCCGCAACGATAAAGGGAACATTATGATGCTTGCATAAAACGGCGAGGCCATAGGTACCGATTTTATTTGCAGTATCACCATTGCTCGCGATCCGGTCCGCACCCACGACGACCAGATCCACCCATCCGCGTTGCATCGCGTAAGCTGCCATATTATCGGCGATAAGCTTATAAGGTATTTTTTCCTGCGAAAGTTCAAAAGCCGTTAAACGTGAACCTTGTAAGTAAGGTCTAGTTTCATCGACAAATACCGATTTAATCTGGTTTCGTTCATTAAGGGCTCTCACAATTCCAAGAGCAGTTCCGTAACCTGCAGTCGCAAGGCTTCCAGTATTGCAATGAGTTAAAACCGTAACCGCACCGCGTCCCTTAAAAATATCTGCACCATGTGCACCAATGGCACGACAGGTGCGCACATCATCTTCTTCGAGATGCTTCGCATGAGCGATGAGTTGGATCATAGCTTTCTCCAGAGGTAGAGCGGCAGCAAATTTTGCTGCGACTTTCTTCATCGATTCAAGCGCATAAAATAAATTGACGGCTGTCGGCCTAGTCCTTGCTAAGCGCTCCACCGCAGCATTAAAGCCTGAGGCGTAACTAGACCATGTATTTGATTTGTGATTATGCCAGTTCTGCCACGCATCCACGGCAAGACCCCACGCCGCCGCACAGCCAATTGCTGGGGCACCGCGGACCACCATATCTTCGATCGCAACCGCAACAGTTTCAAGATCCCTTGCTTCTAACCACAACTCGCGATTTGGTAAAAGTCGTTGGTCCAGTAATTTCAGACACCCAGCTTCATAATGCATAGCGGTAAACATAATTTAAGCCCTCGAAAAGATAGGCATAGTTGATAGCACTTGCTGTGTAGGGGTGCAATAGAATAAACCACCGTTATATAATAACTATCTAAACCTGCTTTCGCGGGTCTAGTGATTATTTCCTGTTTCACTGAAGACC
>CAZUYQ010000028.1:42819-45054 GCA_964624705.1 uncultured Polynucleobacter sp. | reverse complement strand
CTTGTACTTATGTGCTTATTGGATTGTTCTTAGCACTCTCCTACTTAGCCGCAAAACACTCTCTTGGAAGCACGCTGTGCCCTGGTTGGTTACTTTTTTCTTCGCTAGTTTTTGGATCGGTAATTTTGAAACTCTGATGATCTTTCTTCGTCAAGATGCCAAACAACTCGATTTCATGTATTTTTTTGGCCAACTGATTCGTGTCAGTATTAGCTGTCTTTTTGGTATGACGTTAGCTCAGCCGTGGATGACAAGATTTAAAGGTGACCGGGTACGCGGAGATTTGACAAAAGCGGAGCGTATGCACGCATGAAAAAAATCTTTCGGCCAAATAATTTCCTGATTGAAAACCGCTTTTTCTGGGCGAGTGTCGCGGTTATCGCCGTGATCTCGCATCTTTGGCTGCGCATTTGGCATCTACAGATTTATAAAGGTGAATATTATCGCCGTGTGTCTGAAAACAATCGCATTCGCAAAATCGAAATACCGGCACCACGTGGTGTGATCTATGATGCTTACGGAAAAGTGGTATTAGGAAATACCCCGAGTTCGGATCTAGTTATGGTTCCGCAGTATGTTAAAGAGATGGATAAAACTTTTGTTATTTTATCGCGTTTATTGCATGAGCCTGTTTCCTCCTTTGAACGCAGGTATAAAGCCGTCGGAAGAAGACCGAAATTTATGCCCGTGACATTGCAGCGGAACCTTTCTCAGCACGAAATATCTATTATTGAAAATAATCGAATTTTCCTTCCCGGTGTCGAGGTCCGCACTACTGCTCGGCGCGAATACAGCGATATTGTATCGCCGCATATGACGGGCTACTTGGGAGAAATTTCGACTCAGATGCTCGACGAATTAAATGCAAGCAATCCTTCAAATTTGGACGTGCATCCAATCAAAGTCGAACCAATGAACAGTGGGACTTACCGGAAGTTCCTGCGGTGCCTGGTTCGAGCCTTGAGCTAACAATTGATATGGAATTGCAGGCTGCAGTAAGTGAAGGTTTCTCCGGAAAAAATGGCGCTGTGATCGCTATGAATCCTAAAACAGGTGCTATCTTAGCCATCACGAGTCAACCAGGCTGGGATCCTTATATTTATCAGCGCGGGATGACACACGAAGAATTTCGCGCACTTAGTTTAGATCCATTCCATCCGTTTATTGATAAAACAACCGGTGGGGAATTCGCTCCTGGTAGTACTTATAAAGCATTAGTAGCGCTTGCTGCTCTTCAAGAAAAAGTGATCACGCCTCAAACTACTTATAATTGCCCTGGATATTTTACCTTAGGCTCGCAAACATTTGCATGTCACCAACATAAAGGTCACGGTGCCGTCAATTTGAGACGAGCACTTATGCAGTCCTGTGACGTGTTTTTTTATCACGTTGGCATTGAACTAGGAGTCGATCGGATTGCTAAATATGCGAAGATGTTTGGACTTGGATCAAAATTGGGCTTTGATCTAAATCTAGAACGTCCAGGACTTGTTCCGACTGAGGCTTGGAAGAAAGCATTGCATAAAGAAGCGTGGGCAGCAGGTGAAACTCCCCCGATTGCCATTGGTCAGGGATATAACTTGATGACCCCCCTCCAGATGGCCACGGTATACGCAGCATTAGCAAACAAAGGAACGGTCTGGCGCCCTTACTTAGTACGGCGCGTAGTAAATCATTTAGGCGAAGTTCTAGAGGAACGGAAGCCGCAGTTAATCCGCACTATCGATGCGATTTCGCCTGAAAATTTCGAAATTGTGACTCAAGGCCTCGAAGCCGTCGTCATGGACGAAGAAGGCACCGGTAAACGGGCCCGTGTGCCTGGAGTGAGAATCGCTGGAAAAACAGGTTCTGTTCAGGTTGTTAACCTTAAGAAAAATAAAAACCAAACTGACGTATCCGTACTCTGGAAAGAACACGCTATGTTCGCAAGTTTTGCTCCTGTTGAAGATCCTGAAATTGTCGTTGTCATCGTGAGCGAACATGACGAAAAAGGTGGCGGTGGTGCGTCTGCAGGTCCTGTCGCGGGCGTTATACTCAATAAATATTTTGAATTAAAGAAACGCCGTGCTGGTACCTCGATTGGCGCCGCACCAATAGCACCGGAGGTCCATCATGAGCGGGCCCAATGATCCAAGCCAAGCACCCCACAATCCAACGACAACACCACGAACTATGCCAGCCAACCTCGCCGCGAGTGAACCTGTTCTCTTAGTCCCCGGGGCGGAGAGTCGCGAC
>CAZUYQ010000028.1:24151-42809 GCA_964624705.1 uncultured Polynucleobacter sp. | reverse complement strand
ATCTCAGTCTTGCACTTGTGGCGTTCACGGCATTTGGCTGGTTTATTCCCCCGCGCTGGCTCAATACCTATGCGTACTGGGTTTACGGTGGTGTTTGTGCCTTGCTTATTCTAGTCGATCTCACATGAAACATCGCCGGTGGTTCGCAACGATGGCTGCGCATCGGAGGTTTTGCATTCCAACCGTCAGAATTGGCAAAAATTTCGATTGTCACCATAGTCGCAAAGTTTTTTTACACCTCGCGGTTAGCACGAGCGTATTCGCTGCGAGATCTCGCTCCACTTGCCGCTATTATTGGAATCGCTTTTGTACTTATTTTCTTACAACCTGATTTGGGAACCGCTGGCGTGTGTGCCATTATTGCGACAGTTCAGCTTGCTTTTATCCGCGTGAACTTAAAATCCGTGGGAATCGTTGCAACTATCGGACTGATCGTGGTGGTGGTCGCGTGGGCTTTTTTCCTACACGATTATCAAAAACTCCGCGTTCTGAATCTTCTGAATCCTGAATTGGACCCTACAGGCTCGGGATATAACTCTCTTCAATCTCTAGTGGCAATCGGCAGCGGTCAGTTTCTAGGGAAGGGATTTCTGCAGGGAACTCAGAATCAATTGCAATTCTTGCCAGCTAGACATACCGACTTTATCTTTGCAGTTTTCTCGGAAGAACATGGTTTCCTAGGTGCAACCGTTTTATTCGCCCTATTTTCGCTCATTATTTATTCGGGGCTTCTTATTGCAAAGCAAGCACGAGATATCTTCTCATCTCTTTTGGCAATTGGCTGCGCTGCGATTATATTTGTGTCATTCCTCATTAACACGTCGATGGTACTTGGGCTATTTCCAGTTGTGGGGGTTCCATTACCGTTTTTCTCTTACGGTGGAACTGCACTTATTATGTTTTGCGCGAGCTTAGGGATATTGGTAGGCATTGAACGCGATACGTTGGGGAGATTCCGAAGAGCAACACCGTTTGGTGTAGCTCGTAAAGAAGCATCACAGCGTTAACCTAACGAATGAAAAAAGGAAACACGCAAGGATGCGCATTTGGCTTCGACGTCTTATTGTTCTAGTGGCCTCTTATGAATTGCTACGACTGCTTTTTTTGATACTAAATGGCATTGCGCTGGCAAATGTCTCACTTAGCGACAAAATATATAGTTTGGTGCTAGGTTTGCGTTTTGACCTGGCAGCTATTGCAACGATCAACATTCCAATTATGGCAATCCACTCGATTCGGTTATTGCGGATGCCAGACTCTTACCGACGCCAACTTGATCATTTTGTCGGGATTCTCTTTATTGCAGCCAATCTGCCGTTTATTGCTGCCGGAGTGGTGGATGCTAAGATATTCTCCTTCACCGGTCGACGAATGACTCTCGATTTCTTTAGTATGGGCAGCGATATTCAGCGCCAAGGCGCAAGTATCCTTTTACAATATTGGCCGCTTACTTTGGCTGGTCTAGCTCTTTGTGGGGTTGTGATTTCGGTCTGTTGGCAAAAAGATCACGATCGAGATCAACTAGCCGGGCATACAAAAAAATTACATCTATTTAGAGGGTTTCTACTTATTGCACTATCTGTTCTAGTGATTCGCGGCGGACTTCAAACAAAGCCACTAGTACCTGCACACGCATATGCCTATCAACCGGCAATTTATGCGAACCTTATTCTGAATAGTGCTATCACTCTCCTGCGAACTCCCCCCTCAGATCCACCAAAGCGATTCCACGATTTTCCAAATGAAACGGTACTACGCCAGACACTAACGCTAACTCATACAGATTCACACGCTCAAGTGCCCCTAGCAGCAGGCAAAAATATCGTCATCATTATTGTTGAAAGCCTCGCAAGTGAATACGTCGGTGCCTTTAACCAAGGCAAGGGCTACACACCATTTATCGATTCGATTATACCAAGATCCGTCTCCTTCAAAGAATCTTTTGCAAACGGTAGGCGGTCGATCGACGCATTACCAGCTATCTTCGCAAGTATTCCGGCGTGGCGAGATCAACCGTTTGTGACGTCACCCTTTAATGGTAATACCATTCAAGCTTTGCCACAGATTCTAAAAAAAGAAGGTTATGAAAGTTATTTCTTTCATGGCGCAGCGAATGGCAGCATGCATTTTGACAGCTTTAGCGCGATGGCAGGGATTGATCACTACATTGGCTTAAATGAATATCCGACTCGTGGGGATTTCGATGGAGCTTGGGGTATTTATGACGAACCCTTTTTGGGTTTTGCAGCAGAGACTTTGAATCAAAGCAAACAACCCTTTGTTGCCGGAATATTTACACTTTCCTCGCACAATCCTTTCTCAGTACCAGAAAAGTATAAATTCAAATTTCCACGCGGCACTTTACCCATTCACGAATCGATTGGTTACTCTGATTTTGCGATTAGCCAATTTATTGCAAAAGCGAGCGGCATGCCATGGTTCAATAACACATTATTTGTAATTACCGGTGATCACACGTCGCTCTCGGATCAACCGCGATACGATAATTTCTTAGGTCGCTATAAAGTGCCGATTTTAATTTTTGATCCTAGTGGCAGCCTTCCACAGGTGGGTCGCGATAAAATTATCCAGCACATAGATATTACGCCGACTCTTCTCGATCTTGTTGGATTGACTCCAAAGCAACCTCAGTTGTTTGGATGGTCGGCTTTTGATCCCTCGTTTAAAGGTAGATTTATTCAGGAAGAGTATGGCTTCTGGCATTATCTGGATTCATCATCACTTATCCGACTAGGTGAGGACGGAAACTTTACAGTCTTTTCTGAGGATGGTAAACCGCAAGCAAAAAACGAAATTGAAACCAACCTAGAGATTCTCAAAGCTTCTCGACAGTATTTTAATAATGGGCTCATTGATAATAGTTGGTCTAAATAAATGGGGAAAAATTATTCTTTTAAAATGCTCGTCTGTTTTTCCGCATTCCTTATCTTCAATGCCTGTAAGGCACTTGAAAAGCAAAGCAGTCATGCAACTGGCATTGGTGTTCAACAAGCCATGACCTGGCCAACCACAGCCATCCCGGTGTGTTGGGAAAACGGAAGTTCTGCAGAGGCAAGGGAATGGAAGAAAGTATGGCAGGATATTGTCGCAAAAGAGTACGACAAAACTATCCTGCGCTTTGTGAACTGGGATACATGTAGCACTTCATCCGGTGGTATTCGCATCGAAATTTACGGCGACGATGATATCGAGTACGTTCCAGATAATGGTGCTGTAAATGTTTGGATTCATAAGCAAGCTGCCTACACTCGTAATTATCGCTTACAAGCGGATGGTCATCCCAGGTCCGGTTTTGGAGTTATTAAAGGTTCATTACCTGCAAATATGATCATGAATATCCGATTTAAAGATGTGAACGATGGACTCACTAAATTAGCAGAACACCTTGATTTAGATGGTCGACGTAATCTTCTTATGACAATCATGCTTCACGAACTTGGACACCGGATAGGTCTCTATCATGAGCAGAGTCGACCAGATAGTCCTTGCAATGGCGAGGCTGACTCAAACAACGCGCCGGAAGGCTCCGTTTTATTGGGATCTTATGACGCGCAATCGATTATGAACTTCTGCCTCACCCATAAGAGTGACTACCGCACCTATCTTCCGTTAAGTCCAGGTGATGTCGCTGCCATTAATAAGCTGTACGGCTCCTCACGATTAAGAAAAGATGAGATGCAATAAAAACCGAATTTCATATATTGTTCACCATGACCAAGGCCAATAATCCACACTCGCCAAGAAGATGTCGGCCGTTAAAAAATATAAATATGGTCAGATCTCTCAGATTATGTACATCGCCCCCGGATCAAGTGCCGATTATTATGCCTGGAAAAAAGATAGTATCGCGATGGCTGTGGAGATCAGTAAAGCAAGACCCTCATCTTCAACGACAGGTGAAGAGATGGCTCAAGAAAACTTCGAATCACCACTAAGGTTTATTGAAGCGCAGAATTAATACTTTCAGAATAGCGAAATCGATTATCTCGCAAGAACACCACCGTCCAAAAACTCAAAGGAAACATCGCTATTTTCTTTCGCCGACAGACGAACCGGAACCTGTTGCGGGATCGATATCATCGGTACCGTATGACTGCAATCGAAGCGACTCACAATGGGGTATGGACGTTTACCAATGACCTCTAAGAAAAGGTCTTCGTAGCTAAAAGGAGCCTCCTTAAGATCAAAGACCTCAGGTTTGCCGATGATAAGACCACAAATCTCATCAAAGACGCCGAGGTATTGAAGCTGTCGAAGGCTGCGTTCCGTGCGACCCATTGGTGCGTCCATATCTTCTAATAAAAGTATTTTACCGCGAAGATTCGGAAAATATGCCGTTCCCGCCGAAGCCAACATCGTATTGAGATTTAGTGCAACTATCGGAGCTTCGACAATACCGGCATTCAGACATAACCAACCATCTTGTTCCTGCCATTGCCTGGGAATTGTCTTCCAGTCGCCATTAGCCCAACCTCGACGATGATTAGACCATTGTTTAGGAATTTCAATTCGGCGGGAACCGCTAATGTGGGTAGACAAAGCTTCTAGAAACCACTTCGAACTTTCAGCGATACCATCTGGCCAATCACCAAACCAACAGATCGCACTTGGGCCATAAATAGTAGATAGACCCGCAAACTTCATAATGGCTAGGTGAAGTGATGTGACATCACTATATCCACACACGATCTTTCGCTTAGCCCGAATCGCGGCGTAATCGAGATAACCCAACATGCTGGAAGAATTTGTACCACCAATCGTTGATATCAAGCCATGAACACTATCATCAAGGATCAGATCCATAAATTCTTTAGCACGGTCTTCTGCCGTTCCCGACCGATATCCTTGTTTGCCGCGTTTTGCGGTGAGATTACCTAACTTGACTTTGAAACCAAGACGTTCAATATTTTTTATACCGTTTAGGAATAATTCCTCCCCGTCCTCATATGCGGGAGAAGATGGAGTAAATATACCGATCGTGTCTCCTGGACGAAGTGCATACGGTTTTAGAAGTGGCTGGTTCTCGTTAAATTTCATTTCAATTTCGGACAATTTTTTAAAAATCATTCACTCACCTATTCTTCTAGTTATTTGAGCGGATTCCGATTTATAGGGGCAATTTGCTATTGTCCTTTAATCCTGCATCATGTCAATATAAGTCCTTGCCAATTGCAGCTATGAAGTACAGGAACATCATGAATTATGCGAAGCAATGCGGTGACCGCATATATAGATTCGATAATCTAAAATCCCTTCTAGCGAAGGCCTCCTCATATCGCTCCGGTGACGAGCTTGCACAAGTCATCGCTCACTCGGACGAAGAGCGAGTTGCCGCGCAAATGTGTTTGGCAGATTTGCCTTTGACTGTTTTCCTTAACGAAGCTGTCGTTCCGTACGAGGATGACGAAGTAACTCGGCTCATAATCGACTCGCATGATGCGAAGGCTTTTTCTGCCATCAAAAACTTTACGGTTGGCGATTTAAGGAATTGGCTCCTTGCATACGAAACTACTTCGCAAGAATTAACAGCTGTAAGTCCTGGTCTTACGCCTGAGATGGTAGCGGCTGTTTCCAAAATTATGCGCAATCAAGATTTAATCTTAGCTGCAAAAAAATGTTCGGTGATTACAAAATTTCGCAATACGATTGGCCTACCTGGTCATGTTTCGATTCGATTGCAGCCAAACCACCCTACCGATCATCCCAAAGGCGTCGGCGCCTCAATTCTTGACGGCCTATTATATGGATGTGGCGACGCGGTGATCGGCATCAATCCTGCTACCGATAGTATTGCAGCCATGGGCTCACTATTGGAACTTATGGATGAACTCATACAAACATATACTATTCCCACACAAAGCTGCGTCTTGGGGCATGTCACAACTCAAATCGCTGCGATCGAACAAGGGATGCCGATTGATCTGGTATTTCAGTCCATCGCCGGCACAGAACGTGCGAACAAAAGTTTCGGTATTGATTTAAAAATATTAAACGAAGCGAATCTCGCGGCCAGACAACTCAACCGGGGCACTATCGGCAATAACGTGATGTATTTTGAAACTGGCCAAGGCTCATGCCTCTCTGCTAACGCTCATTTCAGCGTGGATCAGCAAACTTTAGAGGCAAGAGCTTATGCCGTAGCACGACATTTTGAACCGCTCCTAGTGAATTCAGTGGTCGGATTTATTGGCCCGGAATACTTGTATGATGGAAAACAAATTATTCGTGCAGGATTAGAAGATCACTTCTGCGGTAAAATCCTCGGTCTCCCGATGGGAGTTGATGTTTGCTATACCAACCATGCTGAAGCCGACCAAGATGATATGGATACGCTCATGACGTTGCTTGGTGTTGCCGGCTGCAATTACTTTATGGGCGTTCCTGGGGCCGATGATATTATGCTTGGCTATCAATCCACTTCTTTTCATGATGCTCAGTATATTCGGCAGGTACTTCATCTAAAGCCAGCCCCTGAGTTTGCAGCGTGGTTAGCGCAGATGAAAATTACTGATTCGAATTCAAAGCTACTCCCGATTGCGAATCGGCATCGTTTACTCTCGAGTGCGGAGAGCCTCTCGTGACCGAGAAAGCAAAAAATATCACTACCGATATCTGGTCTTATTTGCGTCAGCATACCAAGGCACGCATTGGTATGGGACGATGCGGTGGCAGTCTACCTACTGAAGCTTGGTTGGACTTTAAACTTGCACACGCTCAAGCACGCGATGCCGTGCATGCTCCGTTTGATTCTGAAATGTTAATAAAACTCCTAGATAGTCAGCTTGGGCTCGTAGTAGTAGATGTTACAAGTGCCGCTACCTCAAAAGCTGAGTATTTGCGTCGCCCCGATCTCGGGCGACAGTTATCAGCCACGTCCCGGCAAAAACTAGAATCAATTGCCAGAAATATTGAACCAACAGACATTAATATCATCGTCTCAGATGGCCTATCGGCGCGGGCCATGATTCAAGTTTTGCCCCTGCTAGAAGAGCTTGTACCCTCGTTGAAGAAGTCCGGGCTAAGTCTCAGTCCAATGATCATATGTTCATTTGGACGCGTGATGATTCAAGATGAGATCGGGGCGATACTAAAATCTAAGCTCAGCCTTATTCTTATAGGCGAACGCCCTGGCCTTGGCACTGCCGATAGCCTCGGTGCATATTTGGTTTATGCTCCAGTACCCGGCAAAACCGATGCTGATCGCAACTGTGTTTCTAATATCCGCCAGGAAGGTCTCACGCCTGTTTTAGCAGCTCGGAAATTACATTTCTTAATCTCGAAATCGCTGAGCATTCAGCTCAGTGGAGTTCAGCTTAAAGATGGTGATACAAATTTAATTCTGTAAGTGACTCATGGCGCCCCAAAGCCCTCAGCATATGTGGTTGAGGAAATGCGTGGCAGCGGCAATGTGCGAAAAAATAAAAAGCCCCATACAGTTAGCAAAACTGCATGGGGCTTTCGCAAAAATAATTTTAAGTGTTATGAGTCGTCGAATTAGGAGTTGAAGTTGTGTTGTGCACAACAGGTGTCGCCGGTGGAGGCGTCAATTGTTCTGGAGTGTGGCTCAATGGACGATTTGCGGCCTGTTGTTGATCTGGGTTATTCACGGCCTTTTTAAACTCCCGAATAGCCTCTCCGACACCACGAGCCAAGTCTGGCAAGCGTTTAGGTCCAAACAATAAGAGCACCACTGCAAGAACAATAATCCAGTGTAATAAAGAAAAGCTTCCCATGTGTTCACTCCCGGCCAAAATAAGGCCCAAAAAATATAAACTCCCAAATACTAAAACCCGAATACACGTATCTGTCAACCATCTACCCGGGCTCAATCCGGCCAGTTATGCAAAACTCCACGCATCTCACGATTGACTACTGCCATATGCTCCTTGACGTCTGCGTCTGTTGGATTCACTGGCGATGCGAAGTAGGACTGGATGTCCTGGTTTGTTCGCAGCATCTTAGTTTGCCAGATATTCTCAGACTGCAAGGATAAATCCACACAGTGATAGTCCTTTATCATTTCAGGACTAATAAAGTCTTGAATACTTGAGAGCTTATGATCCAGAAACACCCGGCGACCGTTGGTATCTCGCGTAAACCCGCGAACAACGTAATCGATCACAACGACGTCATTATCAAAATTTTCCAGCATGTAGTTAAGCGCACGTAACGGCGTTATCTCACCACATGTCGCGATATCAATATCAATACGGAAACTACAGATCGTTCCGCCGCCATGGAAATCGGGATAGGTATGGGCACAGATATGACTTTTGTCCAAATGCATTGCCTTAAAAGCGGCAACATCAGGGCTCGCTCCACCACCCGCAATATCACTCATCAAAACCATCGAGCTTGCGCCCCATGGATCATAATCCTGGTCACTCACGGCAAGAACATTGGCTTCAATAATATCGCAAATACCACGGAGGATTTTTGTCACGCGTTCTGCGTTATAGCGTTCCGCAATATATTTAACATAGCTACGACGTTCGTCTTCGTTGCGAGCAATGCAAAAATCATAAAGATTAAAGCTTAGGGCTTTGGTTAGGTTATTGAAACCACTCAGTTTAACATCGCCAATGGGTTCTACCCTTTTCATAGCACACCTCGGAATAACAATAAAAATAGATAAGAGAGGGCGGGAATCTAGCATAAAAAGCATAGAAATACAGCATAAACTATAAAATAGCTGCTCCCAATTGAAGGTAATTAATCTATTTATTCCAAACACTTAAGCAGTATCGTCGTCATTCTGAGGCCTTTAGGCCCAAGAATCTGCATTAATTAATTTCCAGAAACCTTCGGCCTTTTACCTTGAATCTGGTCTTTGACAAACTTTACTCCGTAAACATCCTTCGCCCACTGCTTATTATGGGCAGAGCATCTTATGCGGAGATTTGACGCTAACGTCTCTCCTCCCATAGCGAAAGGCATTACATGATCTACTTCTAAATGCGTGGTCTCGCTGCAGCGCTTTCCAGATTCAGAGTCCACATAAGTGCACTGCCCTCCTGCTTTACGGTAGACCGATCGCTTTATCGCAACAGGAATATACCGAGATTTCTTGCACTCCCTATTTTCTGAAACCTCGCACTCCGCCGGCGGAGTTGGCTCCTGTGCTTTTGCTGTTTTCACAGCAGTCTTTACTGCTGCCTCAATAAGCGGATCTTTTTTCTTGTTGTAAAAAGCAGCAAGCTCCTCAATGGTCGAGGCGAGATCCATAGTACCGAGAAGCTCTTTTCAGTTTTTGCATTGAAGTCTCTGATAGACAAAGCGAGACTTGGAATGCAACAGCCGATTGGTTTGCTGAAGCTTGGTGGTTTTCTTCAGCTACTTGGTTGTCATCTGTTGACAAAAACACATTGGCTGCTTTGCTTGGTGGTGCGATTGTCGAATCCTGGCAATCATCTAGTAGGGACTTTTGAGGCTTTGCTACAGCCACAACCACCGCTTTGACTTTCTCTTTTTTGGGAGCGGCTGGGACAGCTCCGGTATATTGCAAAAGAATCATCTCTGCCTGGGTCTTGGATTTACGCTGAACTGCGGTAAGCACCGCAGAAACCATTTCGCCTTTAATCTCGGCCTTAGCGACTAAACCAATGACACTAAGGCTTAGATCACCGGATGCAATCATCCGTAAGACCTCTGGATATTTTCTTGAAAATCTTGCTGCGACACACCGCCTCGCCACAGCCGCTTCGGAATAGCCATGACCCTCAGTTAAAAATTTAAACAAGGAAGAATAACCATCTCTCAAGTGAAGTTCTCTGATCTCGTATTCAGCTAAGTAATAAAGAAGGGTTGCCGTCGCAGTATGCTCTTTTGCGATAGCTGAGATGAGGTTTGATTTAAGTTCAGCAATAGACATATGGGTGGTGGTCATAGCATTTCTCCTGAAAGAACGAGAGTTCAGGAAAAAACTATAACACGTGATTTTTTGAGACGTTTAAATGCATGCTGTTGAGCGAAAAAGCGATGAAGTGAAGACGAATTCAAAAAGAAAGCTTTCGCTTATTTGGCGTTAAAGAACTTGTTTTATAGAGTTTAAAACCTATCTAGGTAGTTCGAAGAAAAGTCGTCGCTATAAAACTTGTCAAGTATGAAGTGGCTGATTGGAAATATTTTTTTGTTTCACTATCGCAGCGGAGTTGGGCAGTCTATTTTACAATCCAGCCATCACTTAATATCTCATCAAAGCCCGCATTTACTGCCTCTCTTGCTTCCGCTTCAGTGCGGGGAAGAAAGGCGATCAGTCGCGCGCCGCGAGCATGGTATTTTTGGACCATTTCTCTTGTAAAGAGTTTGCGTCCATGAACTTCTGGCGGCAGAGAATAAACTTTATCTTTTGTAATGCCAGATGCGAGTCCACCCAGATACATCATCGAAAGCCCAGCGCGCCAACATGCGGGTTCTCTTGCAAATATACGAGCACCCGGGAAGGCCTCAATAAGATAAAATTCGTCTAATTTGGACCACGCGACAAAACTCGCTTTCTTAACAAAGTCCGCCATGGACATCCGTTCTAAAATCATTCGTCGCAGTATTGCCGCAGAGGCTTGCGCCATTGGACTTTTTAAATCAAAGATCCAAGCTTGCTTTGCGAACTCATCGAGAAATTGATCCAGGAAAAGAGGCGCCTGATCATCCGAATAGCGAAGGCACTCGATCTGAGCACGAGTTAACTTTATGATGGGACGTGTATCTGAGCAGAGTCGATTAAAATCTTCATCGTGAGCAAGAACAATGTGATGATCCGCGGTGAGACGAAGGTCCGTCTCAAGAACTTTAAAGCCCTTGCGGACGGCTGCCGCAAAAGATTCCCTGGAATTCTCTACCGTCTTACTATCACAAACGCCACGATGAGAAATCCAAATGGGCATGATCCATCCTAGAATTAAACTGTGATTACTTGAATATCTTCTCTAAACTCATGCCGCAGTATTGATTCGATTCCCTGCAAGGTTCCAGCGGTCGAGCTTGGGCAACTTCCGCAGGCACCTTCGTACTGCACAGTTAAAATATTATCTTCCAATTCGAGCACACGCAAGTCTCCGCCATCCGCCTGGAGCCCAGGACGAATCTCGCGGTCAATGATTTCTTCGAGCTTACGGCGATCGTCGTTCCAATTAGAAGTATCGACTTCAGGCTCCATAGTTTCAAACTCTGGATCATGAGAAGGCACATACGTTTTGAGGACTTCGATAATCTCAGATTCCAAAACCGGCCAATCGCCATATCCATCTTGCGTTACCGTGACAACGTTTTCGAATAAGTGGACCGCTGTGACATGCGGCAGACCCAGAATATTCGTTGCCAATGGTACATGCAGACATTCGGCAGGATGAACGAAGGTGATTTTGCCCTTCTTTTTGACATCTTTTGCGACAATAAATTTCAACGCGTTTGGATTGGGCGTTGATTGGGTAATTACTCTCAGCGACATGGCCACTTACTCCTAAGCCTCGGTCGAGACCACTAATTCTGCTTCCGACTTCGTACTGTCTTTGACTGTCAGCGCTCCGAAAAGTGTCTTCCATGGAAGCATCACACATTTTGCACGCGCAGGAAAGTCTCGAACGACAGAAAAAATAGCTGCACTTTGTGAAATATTTACGTCTTTCTTCTCATCTTTAATTCTTAGCATCTGAAGAAATGCATTCACTTCGTCTAAGATCTGGACACGTGAATGATTCTGAAGGCTCTCACACATAATACTTGCACTTGCTTTGCAAAGCGCACAGGACTGGGCCGTAAACTGCAACTTTGCTACTTGCTCGCCCGTTAAAATCAATTCGATATGGACAACATCACCGCAGATGGGATTATGACCCTTAGCTGAATGCGTCGCTCCAGTAAGCTCACCATAACATCGGGGAGATTTGTTATGATAGAGCTCGGTGGAGGTTACTGCTGCTTTCGCACTGCCGGTCATGCAAACAACTCCCGTGTACGCCAGAGTCCTTTTACCAAGGCATCGATATCGGCTTCCGTATTATAGATCGAAAAACTTGCACGTACTGTCGCAGAAACACCTAACCGTGCGAGCAACGGCTGCGTGCAATGATGTCCGGTCCGTACAGCGATCCCGTGCTGATCCAGAATCGAACCAACATCGTGAGGATGAATTCCCTCAACTGTCATGCTAAAAATCGGCACTTTATGCTTTGTTTCACCATAGATGCGAATACCGGGCAACTCACTAAGGGCAGTACGACCGCGTTCCAGCAAATTCTGCTCGTGATTCCAAACAGCATCAAAATCAAGATCATCAGTTACAAACCGAATTGCCTCACCGAGACCGATCACTTGCGAGATCGCAGGGGTCCCCGCCTCAAAACGAGCTGGCGGCTCCGCATAGACTGTTTTCTCAAACGTCACTGTCTTAATCATATCGCCGCCACCTATGAGAGGCGGCATCGATTCAAGATGGGCATACTTTCCATATAAAATCCCGACCCCGGTCGGACCATAAAGTTTGTGGCCAGAAAACACTAAAAAATCGACATCAAGCGCCTGCACATCTACTGGTGCATGAGCTACAGTTTGAGCAGCATCCACCATAATGGGTACGTTATGAGCTTTCGCAGCGGCAATCATCTCTTTAACTGGATTGATAACACCAAGAGCGTTCGAGACCCAGGTCACTGAAATAAATTTGGTTTTTTTTGTAATAAGTTTTGTAAACTCATCAATCAACAAAGCCCCCGAATCATCGATCGGCGCTACAACAAGCTTGGCGCCAGTCTCTTCGCAGAGCATCTGCCAGGGCACGATGTTCGCGTGGTGTTCTAATGTCGTAATGAGGATTTCATCGCCGGCTGATAAGCGTGATTTGACAAAGGATCTGGCAACTAGATTGATACCACCCGTAGTGCCAGTCGTAAAAACGATTTCACGTTCGTCTTTTGCATGAATAAAATTCTGGACCAAACCACGAACCTCTTCGTAAAGACTCGTCGCCTCCTCACTGAGTAAATGAACACCGCGGTGGATATTTGCTGTACCGAAACGGTAATAACGATCCACGGCATTAATAACGCGCAGTGGCTTTAAGGTAGTTGCCGCATTATCTAAATAGACCAGACGTTTTTCGCGGATTGGGCGCTCTAATACAGGAAACTGCTTTTGTAAAAGCGGAATATTTAATTCTTTTTTGCCATCGACATCATGAACCAAACTCATGACTCACCTTCTACCGTATGGTTTGCAAACCATCGACGTACTCTATCGGCTAAAATATTTCTGGCAATTTCATCCTCAACCCGCAGGACTACTTCATCGGCAAAGCCACGCGACAAGATCGCTTCCGCTTCGGCACGACCAATCGCCCTGCTTTGCAAATAAAATAATTCTTTAGGATTCAGAGCACCAATAGCTGCGCCATGGGATGCCTTAACGTCGTCATTGTCGATCTGCAATTCAGGTTTTGTGTCAACTTCAGCTTCTTTGGACAGAAGCAAATTCTTATTTCCCTGATAGGCCTGACTTTGCGTTGAACCACGACGAATGAAAATCTTGCCATTAAAAACGGCGCGAGATTTGTCGGCGAGAATGCCCTTGTATAACTGCCTGGTGTGACACTCGGGAACAGCGTGATCAATCGATGTATGATGATCAATATGCTGTTCGCCACGGACCAGGTAAAGACCGTCAAGTACACATTCACCACCAGTATCACCATAGACCGCGTCTAAATTAATACGGCTCCACCTGGACCCGCCAGCAAAAGAGAATGTTTCTACTTTTGCATCACGCTCAAGACTCACAGTAATTTGTGCCGTGCTGTACGTCGTCGCACTTGCTTGATCCATCCGGTAATAACCGACATTACTGCCTTCACGTGCCAAAATCTGGGTCAGGCTATTACTATGAGATTCGACGGCTCCAATGGTAACAAACTCTTCATAAATTCGAGCTTGGCCTAGCCTCTGGACTTCAATCACATTCCGCATGGAACGGGAAATACCCTCAGACGCCGGAGTGGTCACATGCATAATATGAATCGGTTGAGCGAGCTGACTTCGAGGCGCGACCTTAATCACTACACCGTGTTCGGCAAAACCAACGGCTAACTGAGCAAACACCTGCTCTAAGCCCGGGGTGACATCTGCTTCTTTCCAAATCGCGTCGTCAGCGCCTTCGGCATCAAAAAGAGTTTTGATAACAATGTTGTCGCCAGCTTTTCGGGTGTCTGACAAACCAATACTTAAGGCACCATCAACAAAAACGAGTGCGATTGCACCAGGAATTAAACGCTGTTGAATGTCAGCCAAATCATCAAGTTTTACATCAGTTTTAGGGGCTCTGATTGCGACCCTAAATTCCCGATCTAAAAACGGACGAAGGCTTGTGTATTTCCATTCTTCATGACGAGTATTGGGATAGCCTAGTCCAGCAGCCGCTAAAACCGCTGAATCACGCCGCATTAAAGCAGCAGGCGGTAATATAGCAAGCCGGCCTTTGAGGGCCGCATACGCGTCTGGAATTGAATTCACGACACTCATGCATCGTGTCCTTTCTGATCTTTTAGCAACCAGTCATAGCCTTTTTCTTCAATCTCAATCGCCAGATTCTTATCACCACTTTTGATAATGCGACCTTGATAAAGAATATGAACATAATCGGGAACAATATAACTTAGAATGCGCTGATAATGCGTTACGAGGACGACGGCATTGTCTTTGCGACGTAGTTTGTTTACGCTTTCTGAAACGATCCGAAGCGAGTCGACGTCAAGTCCCGAATCGGTTTCATCTAGGAACGCCAGACGTGGGTTGAGAATCGCCATCTGCAAAATTTCGTTACGCTTCTTCTCGCCACCGGAAAGAGCTACGTTAACCTCACGCCGAACAAATTTATCTTCCATGCCTTGTTCCATGCCGAGCATCAGACATTTTTCGCGAATGATCTTTTCGAAATCTTCTTCACCGATTTCTTTAGCACCTTGGAACTTACAAACTGCATTAAACGCGGCTCTTAAAAAGACGCTGTTAGGTACACCCGGAATTTCTACTGGATACTGATACGCCAAGAAAATGCCATTGCGCGCACGGTCTTCGGGCGACATATCCAGAATATTTTTGGGTCGAAGATTGACTTCAAAATCAGCTGTGCCGGAGGTAACAACATAGTCTGGATGCCCAGCAAGAACTTTCGACAGCGTGCTTTTACCAGAACCATTTGGTCCCATGATGGCGTGAACTTCGCCTTCGTTAACGGTAAGGCTGAGACCCTTAAGAATCTCTTTGCCGTCAACGGATGCGTGAAGATTTTTAATTTCTAACATAACAAAGAATCCTTTTGGTCAAATCAAAATTATCCGACGCTGCCTTCAAGTTTCATTTCTAGAAGCTTTACAGCTTCAATTGAAAATTCGAGCGGAAGCGTTTTAAATACATCTTTACAGAAACCATGAAGCAGGAGACTTACCGCACCTTCTTCGTCGAGGCCGCGGCTCTTCATATAGAAAATCTGATCGGTCGAAATCTTTGAGGTCGTGGCTTCATGTTCCACGATCGCTGATTTATTCTTCACTTCGATATAAGGATAGGTATTCGCACTGCACTGATCACCAATCAACATGCTATCGCACTGACTGTAATTTCTAGCCCCTTCTGCTCCAGGAAAAATCTTGACCTGCCCCCGATAACTATTCATAGATTGATCGCAGGAGATGCCTTTTGAGATAATTCTTGAAGACGTGTTCTTACCGATATGAATCATTTTAGTGCCGGTATCAGCTTGCATTCGATTATTCGTTAGAGCCACTGAGTAAAATTCACCGACCGAGTCATCACCCTTCAGTATGACACTAGGATATTTCCAAGTAATAGCCGAACCGGTCTCAACCTGAGTCCAGGAAATTTTCGATTGATAGCCACTGCAAAGTCCACGTTTGGTCACAAAATTGTAGATCCCACCACGACCTTCTTTGTCGCCAGCGTACCAATTCTGTACTGTCGAATACTTGATCTCGGCCTTTTCCATCGCAATCAACTCAACGACCGCTGCATGAAGTTGATTTTCGTCCCGCATCGGTGCCGTGCAACCCTCGAGGTAAGAAACGTAACTTCCCTCTTCCGCGATAATCAGGGTCCGTTCAAATTGACCTGTTTCACGTGCATTAATCCTAAAGTAGGTCGATAGATCGAGTGGGCAGCGCACGCCTTTAGGAATAAAGACAAAGCTACCATCTGTAAATACGGCGCTATTCAGTGCAGCATAATAGTTGTCCTTATAAGGGACAACCGTTCCCATATACTTTTTGATCAGATCAGGGTGGGTTTTAATCGCCTCAGATAGCGAACAAAAAATGACTCCCACTTCGGCAAGTTCTTCTTGGTGTGTCGTACCAACAGAGACACTATCAAAGACTGCATCAATGGCGACGCCGCTTAAACGTTTTTGTTCTGATAAAGAAATCCCGAGTTTATTAAATGTCTCTAGTAACTCCGGATCAATATCATTTAAAGTCTTACTGGGATCCGCTTCGGCCTTCTTTTTAGGAGCATAATAATAACGAAGATCCTGAAAATCGACGGGTGGATAGGTAACATGAGCCCATGTTGGTTCTTTCAATGTAAGCCAATGACGATAAGCCTTGATCCGAAATTCGCGGACAAATTCCGGATCATTCCTACGGTCGGCAATTAAATGAATAATCTCTTCGCTCAAACCTTTCGGAAAGTCCTCGATCTCGATTTGTGTCTCGAAGCCGTACTTGTATTCCCGGTCGGTTAACGATTCTTTAACGATTTAAGCCATTGATTACGTACTCGCCCTTGGCAGCCGAAGCTGCGTTCATCGCAAATTCGATGACATCAGGGATATCATCGCCTCTTCCACCGCTACGGCATTCACGAATTCCACCCTCAGGACACTGAGTGTGTTCATTTGCCCAACGACCCGCCAGACTTGCCAGTGTAATTTTGTTTAAAGAACCGCGAATAGCACCAAAGATCTCGACCCAGGCATTCTTCGCAACGCAGCTTGATTCAAAATCACAGGAATGGCCTTTTGAAATACATTCGACGGGCACGATGGATTCTTCGACCGAGCTAAACAAATCCCACATCGTAATCTGATCAGCGGGACGAGCAAGCTTGTAACCACCACAACGGCCCCGTGTACTCTCTACGAGTTTGCCCGCACGAAGTCTGATCATAATTTGATCGAGATAATCAGTGGGAATTCCTTGACGGCTAGCAATATCGCTTCGCCGCACAAGTGGTTGATGACTAAAGTGCGCCAAGTCCATCATAATTTTTAGTGCATATCGACTTTTAGACGTTAAATTCATATGTCACATCCTTTCAGGTGCATCTACCGATTCACAACCTCGTGTTCAGATTGAATCGATTGAACTCAAAATGTCAGGAATGATTCCTAACAATTCCATTTACTAATGTTTAGCTCTAAGGTAAACAATTAGCAAGGACATTTTTTAGGATGTATGTATTTGATATAAAAGAAGAAATTTAACTTATCTTACATCATTTTTTGCTAATGATGCTTTGGATCCCTACCGATTCGTCTCTTTTATTATAAGTCAGTGTAAATTCGCGCTTCTGCAGACCACGAATAAGCCGATCAATCCTCGATTCTCCGAGCTCATCAGACTCCGGAATATCGTTCCCAATCTCCCTCAATAAGAGCTCACGGGCAATAGCTCGTAATGTCTCAGGCGCAAGTTGCTCCACGGGAATCGTAAGAAAGTCATTCTCGTCAATCGGACTCTCAGGATAAGGTGGTTCCATCTCAATCAAGGTTACAAGATCCCACTGCGAAGGCTTGATCTTGCACCATATTAATATAGAGCGTTTTTTGCCCTGGTATCGCTATCGTCGCAGATGAATGATCATTATCCGTTCCAATCCAAAGTCCTAACTGTTCACGGCCCTGTGCTAAGGTCGGTATCAGCTTAAATGTAAATTTCTGCAAATTAAGCTCGAGTGGTCGATCGCTATTCAGTTGGCCGGAAACACTTAGCATCGGGTGATTGATATCATCTCTCGCTTCAAGCATGCAGGTATAAGTATGTTTGGCAGTTGAAGCGAAGGTACTAGAAGACATCAGCAATAGATTTAGGACGATAAATTTCACAATAACCTCTTCTGCTCGCATGTTAACGAAGTTCGGTCATAGTAAACGAGTTGAGCTCTCAAGAAAACTCAAAAATATTGAAAATTTCAAAGAATCGATGCTAGACTTCTGCAGATTTAGTTCACAATTAAGATGTCTGGAGATCTCGATGATTATTCACGCAATGCTATGCCTAGCCCTCATCTCGACGGCAGCGTGCAAATCGTCAGAAAAAGAAGACAACACTGCAGCATTGCAAAGCAATATTGCAAACAAGAAACTTACTTGTGTCTCGACCAGTACAAAAAAAGAATTTCTGACTGCCGATGTTTCCGGACCATTTGACGTCGAAAATTTTAAATTTACCGATAAAGATCTCACCGACAAACAAAAAACCCCGTTAGGGGATCAATCTAAGAAAATAAGAGGGGCGAGACTTGATCCCGATTTCCCAAATATGCGTATCGACATAGTGGATATGTATAAAGGTAATTATGTTTACAATCTCTCTACCCAGGGAAGCCCGGCGATCATACTCCCCGCAGACTTGAGC
>CAZUYQ010000028.1:23228-24141 GCA_964624705.1 uncultured Polynucleobacter sp. | reverse complement strand
TTACGGATTATGAAGCTGAAGGATCAGCTCGCAAGGGTGCGCCGACACTCACCAAGACACATATTGTCTACGATTTGACGTGTACATCTAATTTTTAGTGCATTTATTTTTCGTGTACTAAAGTCGCCAATCGCACCCGGGTTACAATCACTACCCCAATAGAAGTAACCGCAAATAGAAGCGTCGATAGCGCAAAAATTTGTCGATCGACACCAAATTTTACATAGCTGTAGAGCGCAAGCGGTAAGGTTGTCGTCTCGACGCCGGCGGTAAAAAATGAAATTAGAAAATCGTCAAAAGACATCGCGAAAGCCATAAGCCAAGAGGCGCCGATTGCAGGAAACAACAGTGGCAGTGTGACTGAGAAGAAAATCTGCATCGGCGTCGCGCCAAGATCTTGGGCAGCATCATTATACTGTGGATCAAGATTTGCCATCCGACCACGCACCGTCATCACGACGTAAGACACGCTAAAAGTCACATGTGCCAGTACTAGTGAAAACCAACCCAAGGTTAAACGTAGAAACACAAACCATAGCAAAAGTGCTAATCCAAAAATTAACTCTGGCAGGACAAAGGGCGCAAGACACAAAGCTTCCGTTGTCCGCTTAAGAAATGGATTCCCTCGTTCCAGGGCGATGGCGGCGATAGTACCGATAATTCCCGCAACAGTAGCAGAAGCGGTTGCTACGGTGATACTGCTTAGCAAGGCATCAATCAATCTTTGATTAGCAAACAGCAAATGCCAGGGCGCAAAATCGACCGTCGAGCCCTCAGGGGATAGCAGTACCGACGAATACAAAGCAACCATCAGAATCGGCAAATAGAGCAGAATAAATCCAAACACAGTGATACTGCGGTTCATTAATCTAACCATGGAGCTCTGGGACATCATGACCTTCTCGCGTTAAAT
>CAZUYQ010000028.1:1113-23218 GCA_964624705.1 uncultured Polynucleobacter sp. | reverse complement strand
AAGCTTTGACCGCACCACATCAGATCTCTGCAAGAAATTCTGCAAGAGAAGTACAATTCCGACACAAACTAACATAATCATGCCAAACGCGGCGCCAAACGGCCAATCCCTGGTTTTGAGAAACTGTTCCGTGACTAAACTTCCGAAATAAAGCGTGCGTGCTCCACCCATTAAGTCTGGAATAATAAACTCTCCAAGTGCAGGAACAAAAACCAGTGTTAAACCTGTACCGACCGCACGCTTGGTTAGAGGCCAGATGATTTTTCGGCCCACTTGCACCGCATTCGCCCCTAGGTCTTGAGCTGCTTCAATCAGCCTCATGTCGAATTGTTCCATCGTCACGTAAAGCGGCAGAATCATAAAAGGTAGATAATTGGTCACCATGCCATACCACACTGCTAGATCGGGGCGATCTTGAAACAATGGTGTTTGACAAAGACCAAAGACCAAAGCGAAACGATTCATCGGTCCTTCAACACCGATAAGAAACTTTACTGCATAAGCACGAATCACAAAATTACTCATAAAAGGCATCATCACAGCAACCATCAAAAGATGCCGATAGGTAGGTCGTGCTCGAGCCATCGTCCAAGCCATCGGATACGCCAAAATCAAACAGGAAAAACTCGTCATCAATGCGAGACGAACGGAATTCCAAAGCACAGTTCCATATAACGGATCAAGAGCACGGCGATACTGCTCGATATTCCAAACATAGACCACTCCACCGTAGGGTCCTTTTTCTTGAAGGCTATACACAGCAATAAAGGCAATCGGCAAAACAAGAAACCAACCTAGCCAAGCCGTCAATGGTAATGCTAACAATCCAGTTTTACGAACTGATGACATCAGTCGCCTCACTTGGCAAAAAACGTGTGACATCCTCACGCCATCGCAAGAAAATAGGACTCCCCACCTCAAATCCATGAGCCCATGCTGAAGATATTTGCGCAATGATTGGTGTCGGTCCCCAGCCTGCTACATCGACAAGAATATCAGTCACGGGACCTTTAAATAAAAATTCACGGACAATACCCGATATAGACGGTGTCATACCGTCTACAGGCGCTTGGAAAGTATTATCAATACGAATCTGCTCAGGTCTAATATGAATTTTCCCACGACACCCAACTCGGTCGTTCGCACCGGCCTTAGTCTTAATCAGAACATTATTGTCACTTACAAGCTTAAGAGCTGTGAATCCATCAATACAAGACACGACCTCGGCCTGAATCGAATTCATCACACCAATAAATCCCGCCACGAACGCAGTCGACGGGCGATCGTAGATCGTTTGCGGCGAGCCAAGTTGCTCAAGTTTTCCACCATTCAATACGGCCACCTGATCTGACATGGTCATCGCTTCTTCTTGATCATGAGTTACGAGGACGAACGTAATGCCAAGTCGACGCTGAATCGCCAACAAATCAATCCGCATCTGCTCTCGTAATTTTTGGTCGAGTGCCGACAGCGGTTCATCCAGCAACAAAACTTCTGGCCTATTGACGATGGCACGTGCCAACGCAATCCGTTGCTGCTGGCCACCACTTAGTGTTGTGACGTTTCTTTTTGCAAAACCTTCCATCTGAACCAGCTGCAACGCTTCACGAACCGATGACTTTATCTTTGACGAATCCCATTTCTTGACGGTCGGACCAAAAGCCACATTGTCTTGAACCGAGAGATGTGGAAACAACGCATAACGCTGAAAAACAAGGTTAAAGGGTCGCCTCTCGGTCGCGCTGCCGAGCAAATCACGACCATCCCAGCGTACTCTTCCGCTATCTGGTTGTTCAAGGCCCGCAAGAATGCGGAGCAAGGTAGTCTTGCCACAACCACTAGGTCCCAAAATGCTAAAAAAGTCACCTTTGCGAATTGTGAATGAGACATGATCAAGGGCAAGCTGACCATCAAATTGTCGCGTTAAGTTCTCAATCTCAAGCATTTATAATTCCATTTTGAATTTATGATATTCTATGATGCAATAGGGGCAACTGTACAGACTCTACTCATCCGAAAGCGAGATTTATTCGTGCCGACTAAATTCATTTTTATTTTCTTAATATCGCTTCCCTTCCTGCAGAGCTGTACTTGCTCCCGCAGTACCGAGTCCAAGACAAAATCTGGCGATCAGACGGCTGGAAAAACTATCAATATGTATATTTGGGGAGAGTACACTTCCAAAAGAGTGCTAGATGATTTTGAGCAAAAAACAGGCATTCATGTCAATGAAACCAATTTTAGCTCGAACGAAGAGATGCTTGCTAAGCTTCAAGCCGGAGCCACGGGTTATGACCTGATTGTGCCAAGCGACTATATGGTCACTATTATGATTAAGCTCGGCCTTATCGATAAACTGGACCGCACGAAGATTCCGAATGCGGCAAATATTGATCCACTATTTATGGGAAAAGATTTTGATCCGAAGAATGAGTACTCTCTCCCCTATAGCTGGTCCACAACTGGAATCGCGTTTTTAAAAAACAAATCTCCTATCAAAATAACTAGCTATAAAACCCTCATCAGTAACCCCTTATTAAAAAATCGCGTTTCGCTATTAGACGATATGCGAGAAGTTTTTGGTGTAGCGCTCAAAATTCAAGGAGATAGTGTCAACTCCACAGACGAAGTAAAATTACGACAAGCGGCTGCCGTTCTTACCACAGCAAAACAGCATATTAAGGAATTTAATAGCACACCCGCACAGTCACTTGTACAAGGGGACATCGTCGCAGCACAGATGTACTCGAACGAAGCTTTGCGAGTGCAGATGAATAATCCAGAGTTGAGCTTTATTCTGCCTGAGGAAGGTGCCACCATGTCGATCGATAACATGATCGTCTTAGCATCTAGCCAAAAGAAAGATGAAGTTTACGCCCTTATTAATTTCTTTCTTGATCCCGTAAATAATCAAAAATTTGTCGAAGATATGATTGCCTCGCCGGTTATCAAAGGCGTTATTGAGACATTACCACAAAAATTTCGTGACAACGAGGTCATCTCCAAGCCAAGTGATGTGATAGAACGGAGCGAACCATTACGCGATGTCGGGCAGGCGACAACCATTTATGATCGTCTCTGGACCGAAATCAAAGCCCGTTAAGTCTGCGATTCGCCAATTCAATTTGATGATAAAAGAATTCTGCCATGTCAACTTTAGCAGCCGTTAACTGCTGGGGAATAAAACTTTTTTTCGTCAACCCGGGAAGGGTATTTATCTCGAGAAAATAGAAACCGCGATCTGTCATAATCATCTCGCCACGCGTATATCCATAACATCCAAGTGCCGCATAGGCTAGGAGTGCAAGTTGCTGGGCCGCTGTTTGCTCTGCAATGGTCAACTCTGCGGGTGTCACTTCACGATTGCCGACACCAAGATATTTTCCTTTGTAGTCGAAACGCGCGTTACGATCGAGAATGACTTCCGACGGAGGTAAAACGGTTAAGCAATTGCGAAACATCATAACGCCCACTGTAAACTCACGGCCCCGCAGGAATTCTTCCGCGAGCCATTGATTAGTAGATGACCCGTTGTCACGCCACCACTGCGTTAGTTCTTCAGCAGAATTAATAAACGACAAACCAACGCTACTGCCATCACTTGCCGGTTTCAAAACAATCGAACCAAACTTCGATTGAAAACCCGCAAGATTTGCTTTTGCCTCAGAATCTTTTGCATAGAAAGTATATTGCTCAGCCACTTTAATGCCATGAGCGCGGACCCGCTCTTTCGCGAGTGGTTTATTCATCGCAAGCTCGCTTGTCACACTACCCGAGCCTGTAAATGCAACTCCTCGCTTTTCACACTCCGCCTGCAACCAACCATTCTCGCCATCACCACCGTGAACACCTAAATAAAGGGTTAAATTCCGATTCTTAGCGTCATCGAGCGCCTGACCCACTGTATTCCATTTTTTAAGCACTCGCGTCGGCACAAATTCTGAAATAAAAACATTTTCATGATTGAGAATATTTTGGCGGTCTACAGATGATACCGTTCCGTCTACTCCCCAGAACCAACATTCGGCGTCACTAAGAATGGAAACAATATGTTGGGCAGAGGCACAGGAAACCATACGTTCACTGATAGTTCCACCGAAGAGAACGACATTTTTTGACATGCAATACCTCCCATCCGAATTAGGATGATTGTATCACAATCTTAATTTAATTTGTGAAAGTCGGAACGTCGATTTTTGCTAAGCGACGCTTTCAAGCTCAGGCAGCTCGTCGTCTTGGTCACGAATCTGCTCCATAATGAGCTCAATAGATTGAGGACGATGCACAAGATAGCCTTGGATGAGATCTACACCCATAGCTTGAACTACTTCGGCCTCATCCCAGGTTTCGACGCCCTCCGCTAATACTGTTGCTTTCACCAACTTCGCGGCTTTTACCACGCCGTCAACAAAAGATCTCTTAGCAGGATCTGTATGAATTTTCTCAATAAGACTGCGGTCCAATTTAATAAGCTCAGGACGAAGCTTAATGACACGCTCAATGCTTCCATGCCCTTTGCCAAAATCATCGGCAGCAATAGAAAATCCTAATTTTGCCACATAATCCCTAACACGTTCCATAAGCTGTGGATTTGTGACTCCTTCGGATTCACTTAGTTCAAATATAATTTTATCCCTTGGGGTCAACAGATGAACAAGTCTTTCAATATGAAGCAGATTACGCGGTAGAATATTGACCATAAGCCGTCCGGGTAGGTCCACCGCATATGCAACGCCAAGCTGCAAACACACTTGGTCTAGTTCAAGTGCGACCTTTGCATGAGATGCCCAAGCAAACATAATGTCTGGTCGGAGAAACTTAGCTTCTAAGTGAACTAAGTTATCCCCGGCAAGTTTATCATTCACAATTTCATGACGTACACGAATCAGTGACTCAAAACCATAGATCAACTGTTGGATAGGAGCGATCGATTTTTCCGCATGACACTGCTCAATCATTTCTTTCTTCAAATCGGGTAAATAGAATACACCCTGATAATGTGGATAAAGGAGCTCACGAGCTTGGATTAAGGTTTGCATCAGCTCTCGTTCTCTATCTTTAATACGTCTCGCTTGAACCTTCGAAACTTCAACTGAGCTCTCTATAATCTGCTCTAAGACTTCAAACGTATCTACACATGGATTATAAAGTGCAGTCGCGTGTCCGACGCTAAGTTCCGGCACCAAATTAATGCAGTCCGGTAACATCCGAGATGCACGATCTTTAAAGATCTCATTCCAAATTTCTTGCTGTAAGCGCACTGCAAGGCGATCTGCCATTTTTTCTAGCACACCAGGGGCAGGCACTGTGCGTGATACGCGGCTTTGTTCCAGAAATACATAATAGGTATTACTATGGAGACTTCGTCGCATCAGCATATCGGTTCGGCGAAAACAACCTGGTTGTCCCCACATAGAATAGAGAAGGCTATGGAAGCAGTCTTGTAACTTTTGATATGCTTCGACGCCGTATTCGATAGCAATCTTCCGAAAACTTCCGGCGTTGATGGTCAACATACTGAGTGCGCCACTGCCTTTCAACATATGCAGGGGCACTTGTCCATTGTAGATGGGAATACGATGCAGCGTCGTGACACGACCGGCTTTACCAGTTGCTCCACAAATATCCAGCATACCTACTAGCTCGGCGGCATTTGGATCATCGATCCATGCAATGAGTTCGCTGTTTCTGCTTGCGTAGGCATGTTCGTGCTCTGGACGATGCTGTTTGCCCAATACAAACACAGGCATCCGACGACCTAAAGAACCAAGTAAATCAAACCATGCGTGGTTTGGAATTCCTGGAATAGATTCATCCACAACTGCGGCCGTAACACCAGGACCGTAAAGCCCAGGAATTGCTAAATCGGACGCAGGGTCTAAAACACGCACTGACACATCGACACTTTTTAGGAGTCGAGACATTTCTTTCACAAGGTCATGATTTCGTGTAATTAAACAAATCATTAGCACTCTCATATACGATGCAATATGCACAGCCTATTTAGATCTCTTCAACAACGATCTATCGGCTTAGGTATCCCCCAACATGAGGATGTCGCCTCATACAGGATTTGGTACTTTTAACAAATCCAGATACAATCCACAGTCAGTGTGGATAAATCGATCTATGAGGTAGCTCAACTGCAGGGTGTGCAATGCTTCCACCGAGTTGTTTTAATTTTACACATATCTTTATATTTGAAGGTTCAATCATCGTTTTAGGAAGAAGTTATGAATAGTCCAACTTTTGTTCAGCAGCTTGTCACACAATGTCATACCAAACTTGGAACAGTTATTTTACCTGAGGCGCAAGACACTCGAACTATTGAGGCGGTTAATTTTTTAATCGAAAAACAAATCTGTTCACAAATTATTCTGTTGGGTGATGCAAACCTTATTCAAAAAAATATTTCAGAAACCTGTCGACATGCAGACGAGAAAGTGCTCAGCATTCGAAGTAGCTCCGATCCGACTCTTAAGAAAAATGTTCGCGAACATTTTTATAAACGACAAGTTGAAAAGGGTCGCTCGCCGCATGAAGAACAACTTTCAAATATCGAAGGAAACCCACTCTTTCAAGCAGGCTGGCTTCTCACGCAAGATCGCAATGCATGTGTGATCGCTGGTGCTGTTGCAACCACGGCTGAAGTCATTCGTGCGGCACTTAGCACGGTAGGGCTTGGCAAAGGCATACAAACAGTAAGCGGTGGCTTTTTCATGGATCGCACAGTTCAAAATCAACGACAGAGCTTTTATTATGCGGACGCCGGTGTCGTAGTTGATCCGACAAGTGAGCAGCTCGTTGATATTGCCGCTGCGTCCTGCGAGACCTGGACAAAAATTATGGGGGAACAGAACAAACCTGTCGTCGCATTTCTCTCATTTTCCACAAAAGGATCGGCTGCCCATAGTTCGGTCGACAAAGTTTCTCGCGCTGCCGAACTTTTTCAAGCACGTTTTCCCCATATCGAAGCAGATGGGGAGCTGCAGTTTGACGCCGCCATGATTGAAAGTGTAGGCCTGCGCAAGGCTCCCAAAAGCAAAGTTCCGGGCCGCGCTAACATTTTCGTATTTCCAGATTTAAATTCTGGAAATATCGCCTACAAAATTACTCAGCGGCTTGCCGGTTTTGATGCCTACGGCCCGATCCTCCAGGGCTTATCCCAACCCTATAGCGATCTCTCTCGCGGTGCGACAGCCTCCGATATTGCAATGTCAGCAATGATAAACCTTTGTCGGACCTAGGAATCAGGCCAAACTAACTTTTAGGGGCCAAAATGGCCGCTCTTAAATTCCTTTGTTGATTCTTAATATGCGGTCGGCTACGCTGAACGAAGAATATCTATATTTTAAAGAATAGCTCTATGGACCAAGGAGGGCACCATGCGCATTTTTTCGATGTTAGCAGTCGTAGCTTCTATCATTTCTGGATGCGGAGGGCAGTCAGCACGCAATTCCCTTAAGGCAATTGGAAACGACAGACCCGTTTACGTACGGGTGCCCAGTTCAATTCTAAGTGAGGCTTGGGTTACTGAGCACGCTTTTAACCGCGATCATGGTAAAAACAGTCAGTTTGCTCTCGGATGGCTTCCAGCTGCGCAATTTGCAGAATTGAGTGACGCGGAAAAAGCAGTCATTACAACTCTTGATGAACAAAAAGTTGCAATCGGTCAGCTCAATCCATTTACTTTGATTGAAACTCCGCAGATGTTGGATGAGAAGGTGCTCAGCGAGGATTATCATAATTACGCTGCAATGACACAGGAACTTAAAAATCTAGCGAACGCACATTCCGATATTGCACAGCTTGAAAGCGTTGGAAAATCCATTAAGGGCCGCGATCTTTGGTTGATACGAATTTCGAAAGATATTGCTGGCAACACTCCTAAACCAAAACTTCTTTACATTGCCAATATGCACGGCGATGAAGTCGTTGGTCGTGAGTTGAGTATTTATCATATTAGACGTCTTTTAAATGACTATGGCAAAGACCAACGCATTACAAATCTTGTCGACCATGCAGAACTATTTATTATTGCATCGATGAATCCAGATGGTTACGAATTGCGTCAACGTTATAATGCAAATAATGTTGATCTTAACCGAGACTTTCCAGACTTTACATCTGACAATCATGATACCGCCGCTGGACGTGCGATTGAGACCGCCGCGATTATGGAACTTCATCGCAAACACCATTTTATTTCGGCGATCAATTTTCATGGCGGAGAAGTTTGCTTCAATCTGCCTTGGGATACCAAACCAAATACGAATCGTACCGAGCGTTTTGGCGATGACGCCGTACTAGCTAAGATGGGCCGTACTTATGCGGATGCCAACCCGACAATGAATACTAATACAAGTTTTGATCGTGGCCTTACATACGGTTACGAATGGTATGAGGTAAATGGCGGTATGCAGGATTGGTCCATTTACTATCGTCGTTCCATGCATGCAACTATCGAGCTTTCGCATACAAAATGGCCAACAGCAAGTCAGCTGCCAAAAGCTTGGGATGAAAACCGCGAAGCGATGCTTGCTCACATGGAACGCAGTATCGTTGGCATACACGTTGAGGCTGTGGACGAGGACGGTGCTCCTGTCAATGGAATCGTTGTAGGCGTAAAGTCAAGCACTCGTACTGTTCAGTTTGACGGCAATCACGCTTGGCGTACTACGACAGATGGTTTACAGACGGTCACCGTGGCAGCAGATGGTTTTAAAACAGCTACGTTTAATGTCAATGCCCGGGCATTTGATGGTCAATTTGATCACGTCATCTTAACCAAATAATTTCGATTTATTTACTGGAAATAAACCTCCTGGCGCAAACTGCCCAGGGGGTTTTCATTTACACAAAAACATTCAAAATTAAAGGTTGCGCGCGCCAAATCCGTCCACTATACCCTTGGGTAGCATCCCACATTTTAATCTTTGGAGGACTCTTACCATGTTTAAGAATCTTACGGCAGGGCTAGTAATATCAGCAGCTTTCGCAGCATCCGCATTTGCAGGACCTGAAGATGAACTGACGATGCACATGGAATACGTCACAATTCCTCAAGACGTTTTCTCAAAAATCGCACAGATTCAGAAGGATCCATTCGATTGTATTCCTGGCATTCAAGACTGCCCCGACAACGACGGGGATGGGAACAGTGGAATTGGCACAGATGACGCAGACCCTAATGTAGCCATCGACAACATCATTAACCTTGGTCAAAAAATATGGGATATCGTCAAAGCGAATCAGCCAGTTGTTAATGTCAAATATGATTATGCAAATGCACTACCGCGTGGCGTGAAATCATCTGAGGAACTTGATGGTTTTTCTGAGCTACAGTCAGAAGGCATTCATTTTTGGGCCACAAATACTTATGGTGTAAAAGTATATGACGTAACCATGACAGCTGTTCATCAATATGGTGGAGCTTATCAAGGTAAAGGCAAATACCTAGAAACCGTATCCATCGTACCAACCACGGTAAACGTTTCTTGGGGATATACTCTTGATATCTCTGTGAGTCGTGTGAGCGCAGTCAACGTCGGAACCAAGGAAGCGCCCGTTGGCTCATTGACGATGGATACCACGTTTGCAGTTTCAACGGTTCTGCAGAAACATCAAAAACGGATCCTCTATCAGTTCCGCGGAGACTCAGCGAAGATTCATACCGTTGGATTTTAACAAGAGAATTTAGTAATAGATGCGCATAGATCTAGATCGCATGTCGACATGGGTTTTATATAAACCAAGCCTTTGTAATGGCTGTCATAGTAATTGTTGCAAACTTCCAGTAGATGCTACGGTTCCCGACCTGGTGCGTATGGCTGTGATCTCTGAGGACGAGGCACTCTGGTCCGCTAGGAAAATTGCTCGTAAGCTTCAACATGCGGGAATCGTAGTTTCATTTCGAGCCAGCAAAATGCAGTTTCAAATCGCGCAGAAAGCGAATCGAGACTGTATTTATTTGGGTGACGACCGTCTCTGTACAATTTATGAAAAACGCCCTGATGTTTGCCGAAGATTTCCCTCTTGCAGTCCGAGACCCGGTTACTGCCCATCGGAACGAAAGAAGACCAAATGAAAGGTTCTGATGACCTAGGTTTATACGTACATATCCCGTTTTGCGCGCGCCTATGTCATTACTGCGATTTCGCAAAAACTGCCAATTTCGACCAGAACCATATTGAAACTTATTTTTCTACAATTGAGCGACAACTGGCCTCATGGTTGCAGAAGGTAGGTAAAGATAGAAAGTTTACATCTGTGTTCCTTGGTGGTGGAACACCAGGATTATTTTCATATCACTACACAAAGTTTTTCGAGATGATACGTCCCCATCTCGCCGAGCGTGCCGAAATTACATTAGAAGCAAATCCGCATAATATTGAACTTAATGCTTTGCAAACCTGGCATGCACTCGGCATTAATCGAATTTCAATTGGTGTGCAGTCTTTTGATCCCATCGGTCTAAAGGCTCTGACACGAGATCATTCGGCAAATGAAGGCATGGAAGCGATAAAGCTCGCCCGCTCCGTGATCCCAAACGTCAACGCCGACCTTATTTATAGTTGGCCTGGTCAAACTATGGCTTCATGGGCTGCTGACTTAGAAAAGATGATTGATTTGGGCGTAAATCATCTCAGCCTTTACGCTCTAACGTTTGAAGGCAATACACCCTTTGCTAGAGCAAACCGCCGCGGGAAATTACCTGCCGCACCGGATGAAACTCAAGAAGAATTTTATTTGCATGCAATAAAAACGTTACGAAAAGCAGGATTCGAGCACGAGGAAATCTCAAATTGGGCGAAGCCGGGTTATAGCTGCAGACACAACTGGCTGTATTGGACTGCCGCATATTTTGTTGGCATTGGCGCGGGGGCCCATGGATATGTGGAAACCAAAAATGGGATTGGGATGCGTTATTCGTACCCAGGCGATCTTCGTGTTTTTCTAAAAGACTGTTCTCATGGAGATTGGAGTAGCGGGCTCATTGAAGATCAAGATCGAGAGCTATACGAATGGCTCATGGAATACGTTGGCTGTGGCTTACGTACTATGCGAGGGATCGATTTGCGAAAAATTGCCGCCCAGGGGTGGAAGTTTATTCCAACTCCAATGATTGATAAGGGCTTATCCGAAGGAATTTTAAAACTTCACGAGAAACAACTGTATTTAAGTGCCAAAGATTGGTTTCGTGAAACAAGTTGGAGTCGTCTCGTTCTTGAGTGCTTTCATAAGAATGAATCTCATCGAGATTCTTGAACCAAAAGTCCTGCCATCCACAGAAAGTCAACTCCAGACCAAGTCGTACGGCACCGCCTGCTATCGGGCAAGTATTCTTCTGCCTTACGCTGCCACAAATAATCCGCTCCCCGATCACAGTCCATCGGTAAACGTTCGGATGGAAACTGCGGCATACTCAATAACTCAGTTAACAGGGCGACACGCTTAGCGTCATCTAGCTGACCGTTCACTTGATAAGCAAGATAAGCAAAGAATAAATTCTCCGGATTCTCCTGAGTTAAGATCGATGTAATCCAAGCGAGACGTTCATAGTCAATCGTTGTTTCTGACTGGGAATCTGCACCCGTGAAAACACGCTCGACTTGACCTAAAATACTGCGTGGGTTGAACCCCGTGATATCTTGTTTCATTTGATATTCAAGCCAAATACCGATCGATGCAAGATGCGATTCATATCCGGGTTTTAAGAAGAGTGCGTCAAACTCAATGGACGAAAACGATTGCTTTAGAACCCAGGGCCACTGAGAAGACGGGATACCCTTGCTCATCGCTAAGTGCCTTAAAAGGCCAGCTGGTCCTGGTGAAAGATAACTTATAAAAAATGGCCCATCAGAAAAAGACCCACTCCTCTGATCAATCTCACCAAGGAGATCGCTTAGGGCCTCCTTGCCGCCATGCGGTGATTTTTGTAAGGCGATCATGACACCCATCAGCATGTCTCTGGATAAACTCTTGTCGCGACAAAAAGGATGGCGCCACCAATACCCGCCACTGCGACTTGCATTCATCGCCGCCCAAGCGTCGTCGGCTTCTTTCTTAAAGCCAAGATGATCTAAGGCTCGATATCTAATTGCAGAGAATAACAGGCTGTCACATAGGCCGCGTTCCCTCCCACGTTCATCGCGATGAATGACCATCCCTTCAACCAACATATCTTTCTCGATGAGACGTTCATACAGAGCAGCACGAGTACGCACTTCGCGCTTTAATCGATGCAATGATTCTTGAGTTTCTACGGATGTGCTTTGCAAGCTCCGGGCACGGAATTGCATTTCGTTAAGTCTAGCTAAATTGAGGATAATGACGCCCTCGATCCCGATGATCACGATGGCGCCCCCTAATAACATGCGACGAATCAATAGGCGAAAACGCATGGTCCTAGACCCCCTACTCTACGTTTCGGAAGTCGCATGGCATCTATGACAGAATCAAAATAGGTCTTTAATTTTAGATTGTTACAGTGGATTTTAGGCTTTAATCGGCGATAACGTCGGTAGGTAATGACGCTTCTTCAGATAACTTGCGAAGGTAGCGAAACAAAGCTTTCGCGGCCGTAGGTGCAGCACCTTGCTCAGCTTCTCGTTTGATATTACTTTGCAGCCTCGCCAACTCTTTTGCGTCAGCATGAGGAAAGCGAACTAAGACTTCCTCGACGACTTCCAAACCACCGGAAACGATGCGATCACGATAAACTTCTAATTCATGAAATCGATCGTTATCAGCATTTTTACCGCTTTTTAATAATAGAAGAGCCTTTCGAACCAACGTCAGATCGAAGCCGTTTAAGCATTTACTTAGATAACGCATCTGCCTACGTCGAGCTGAATGTGCTGTGATCTTACGTGTTTCTTCAATTAAAGTCCGTAATTCAGGCTCTAGCGGGAAGTTCTTCAGCTCGCCAGCGCTCAGGTTGACCAGGTCATCTGCCATCTGCTGAATACCTTTGAGTAGGCTTTTCTGAGCCGACTTACTTATTCTCGAAGGCTGATCAAGATCAATGTCGTCATCATCACGGTTTCTCATAGAAGGCTACTACCCTTTGGCTCAATTTTAAGAACTTTGACTGAGGGTCTTAGCCCAATTACATATATATGTAACTACAAAAATAAACATTTATGGAGTTCCGTAATCATTTACTTTCTCGAACTCCTCAATATACTGCATCCTAATGCCATCTTGATAACCAACCGTACCTGAGAAGCTGAGATTGAGCCCTTTTTTACTAATTTTGCCGATCACGTGTCGACCGTCCGCGAGTCGCAGACTCACGACTCCAACGATCGGATCAAAGTTTCCACTTACAATCATTGTAGGTATCCTGACGGTTGTAGACTTAAAAGATTTGGTTTCTACGTAACTTCCAGCAAACCTGAATGGATACACACGGCTAAAGCTTCTGGTTTGAAGTGGTATCACCTGCAAATAAAGTTTGCGACTATTGCCCAATGTTGCACCCGGGATGCGGTAAGTCCCCTGTAAAGATGTCGCATAATCGATATTTGCTGGAGGACTGACGCTGGATTTAGTTTCTTCTGCTCTCTGCAAGGCCAATTTAAAATGACCCACGCTGCCATATGACTTTGAGTACCAAGTTCCCGAAAGATAATTTTCATCCCAATGAGTGATCTGAATCGTTGCATCGTCTTTACCAGGAAATGTTAAAACTTCAGGTTGCTCACGAGGTATAGATATTTGTTGAAACTTAAAAAAGAGAAACTGCGGCGAAGGGTTAGTAGGATTGGCAATAAATATTTTTGCAATCGCTGAAAGTAGCGGTCGACTTGGCCCGACTAGATTTTTGGTAGGAGCGCCAGCTACGTTTAGATCAAGGCTCATCCGTTCAAAGGCACGGCGTTCGTTGAGATAAATATAACCAGTGTATTTTCCTGTTATATCTTTATCTGTAGCTGGCCAATTGAGAGAAATTCCGCGATCGCTGGCAATCTTGTGAATCTCGGTTAATGCAGCTGGCTCAGTTGGTGGTATAGATTTACGCAGAATATCTAGATTATAAGACCAGTCATTTTTCTTGAGGAGGCATTCTGGACCGTAGCCTTCCGGAGACGGGCAGAGAATTCCTTCTGAAGTTATTTTGCATGTGCTACCAAGGGTAGGTAGAAAAATCGATGGCTCATAAAAATTAAATTGAACATCTTCAAAAGCTTTGGAAAGCATATACTTAAATCTAGTAGACAAGAAATGCGATCGATTCAAGGTGCCGTAGCGACCATAAATCGTATAACCTTCAAATGGAGAACCGGTATCGTTTTCACCTGCACTGAATTTTACGCTGTCTAATTGCAGAATATTACGATCAAAACCACATTCACCTTCATATTCGCCTGTAAGTGCATGCATCACTGGTACATCTGAAAAAATCTTCGCGAGGGCCACATCATTAGATACCAAGTCAGGTGTCATATATGTCAATTGAATTTTTCCAGTGATGTCTCCGCCCTTCGCAGTATGAATCTCACCCTCCAAAGACATTCCATCCGGACTCACTAATCCGTTGATCAACGAAATATCCGGACCATTAGCACCATCATTAATATCGAGAGTGATCTCAGGAGAAGTCCAATCATAATCTTCGAAGCGATAGGTTTGAGTGATGTATTCATGGCTATCAAATCCGCCAAACATCAATCTTAAATAAACGATCAAAGGCTTCTTGCCGTTTTCGTTGTTGATACGGACGGTATCAAACGATACTGGAATCTTAAGTTTGGCGCCGTCCATGACGATATAACCACGGTAGGTTCCCAACTTTGGAAATAGGCCTTCTGTTAAGTGGTCTGCGCCTGCGAAACTGCTTATTAAAGAAATAACAAGTAAAATCAGCATGTTAAATGATTTTTTCATGGCATCCTTACACTGTTTATATAACTTTTTAATATAATATAGCCTTTTAACACATTTTAATAATATTTCAAGGGAAATAGCGGGAAATAGCGGGACACACAACGAAACCGAAATAGGGGGAAATAGCGGGACACACAACGAAACCGAAATAGGCCAGAAATTCAATGAATTTCTGGCCTATTTCGGTTTCGTTGTGTGTCCTAAATTCCCTCTATTTCGGTTTCGTTGTGTGTCCCGTTATTTCATTTCGGTTTCGTTGTGTGTCCTAAATTTGCCTAATTTTTTCTCAATAACATGCGACGCTGATATCAGCGACAACCAGCTCTTTGCTAACCTTGCGAGCAGACACTGTATAATTCACAAAACAGGCATAACTGAATGTTGGCGTATTATAGAGCGGAAGTGATTTGCTCAAGTGATAAAAACGGAGTGCAGGAGATTGTTCCTGATAAGTCACGGTCCAGTTTTTATCCCAAGTTTGTGCTTCAATAGCGGTCGCCATATTTAATTTTGCTATAGCACATGCCGTCGCCAACTCGTTATTAGTGCCTTCGCTAGTATCGCATGCAGGAATAAAATCATGTACCATCTGCTTATATTTTGATCCAAGTGCTGAAACACCGTCATTATTTAAGATCCATGACAAATCCAAATTATAATGAGCCGATGCAGGCTTACTGCTAACTAAAACTGAAAACATAACCGCGATCAGAACGTTGAAAAATTTCATAGGAGATCCCTTTGTAAAACAGATGATTATTCTTACTCACTTAACTCTTAACTATTATAGTAAAGTCAGTGATAACCTCCAAGTCAATCTAATTGATTTGAGGTATCTCCCCCACGAATACCCGGCGATGTCAATCTTAAAACAACTCAAACGTTTATCATAACTCATTAATATAAATGACTTTTATAATATTTACTGACCTAGGATTCTACTTGCTCCAGGGGAGTTATGTTAGCTAAAGTAAGAGGTCTATTGCAGACATTATTACGTAAAAATAAAGGTTCCTATGGCCTCTGCCACGGACATCGCTGATCAGCCAACGTCAGAGAACGCGAGCATAACACCGCGGCCTTTTGAATTTGTACACCTACATCTACATACTGAATATTCGCTTATCGACGGTACCATTCGTACTGGCAAAGCTCTAGCTAAGGCTAAAGCTTGGGGCCATAAAGCGATGGCGATTACGGATTCCGGTAACTTATTTGGTGCCGTCGAATTCTACACCAAGGCCAAGGGCGAAGGCGTTAAAGCGATTATCGGCTGTGAAATTTTTTTTGAAGGTCATGCTAAGACGCACGCGTGGGCCGAATCTCAGAAACATGAATGGCCCGTTTGCGGTGCATATCATCTCGTTCTTCTCTGCAAGAACAACCAAGGCTATAAAAATCTTTGTAAAATTGTGAGCCTTGGTTATACCGAAGGCCTTAAAGAAATTCCGATTGTTCACGTCGCCCATCTCGAATCCAGTCCTGGCGATATGATAGCACTTTCGGGAGACATAAAAAGCGAGCTTTCCTATCTGACTCAGGAGCTTCGCAAACTCTCACCCACGGGTGCCTTGCCTCTCGGCGACTACGATGATCCAGCCCTCCAGGAGTTAAACGCGGCCATTGCGGCTCATGTCGAAGCCATGCATCGCTATGTTGGCGAGGGAAATTATTATGTCGAGCTGATCGATAATAATCTCAAAGGTCAGCGTGCTCATCTGCGCGATCTTGTCACAGTAGCCAATTATTTTAATCTTCCCCTCGTCTGCTCGGCGGACGCTCACTATATCGATCAAAGCTTCTCGCAGTCGTACTCGGTTTTTGTCGCAATTAAGGCAGGCGTGACGTTTAAGGATTTACGACAACGAAACAAGAGCGCACGCTTTCATTTATTAAGTAATGAAGAGATTCAAGACGTCTACGGCGAATGGCCTGATGCCATCGCAAACACGGTAAAAATTGCCGCCCAATGCGACGTGAAATTTGAGTTTGGCAAGTATTATCTGCCTAAATTCCCTGTCCCGGAAGGCATGACAGCGGGCGATTACCTTGATAATATCGCTAAGCGGATGTTGGAAGAGCGATTTGTTCATCTTGCAAAAGTATACGGCTCATCTTTTGATGATGCTCGCAAGCAAGTCTACCGTGACCGCCTTGCTTACGAAGTTAAAGTCATTCAGAACATGGGATTTCCAGGTTACTTTCTGATCGTCCAAGACTTTATCAACTGGGCGAAGCAAAACGGAATTCCGGTCGGCCCTGGTCGTGGCTCCGGTGCAGGGTCTCTCGTAGCGTATGCCTTACGGATTACCGATCTGGATCCACTGCGTTTCAATCTATTATTTGAACGTTTCTTGAATCCCGAACGTATTAGCATGCCTGACTTTGACGTCGACTTTTGCCAGGATCGTCGTGGCGAAGTGATCGATTATGTCACCGAAAAATACGGCAAAGATCACGTTGCCCAAATTGCGACCTTCGGCAAAATGAAAGCAAAACTTGCGATTCGTGACGTCGCAAGAGTGATGGAATTGTCTTACGGCCGTGCCGATAAGATCGCAAAACTGATTCCTAATAAAGTTCCCAACGAACAGGGCGAAGAAGTCGAGGCAACCATCCCGCTTGCGATGAAGGTCGAACCTAGACTTCAAGAGGAAGCGGATAAAGATTCGGTGATTGCTGATGTTCTTAAGATCACCGCAGACCTTGAAGGCTTAAACCGCCAAACAGGCACCCACGCTGCCGGCGTGGTCATGTCCGATGGTCCGATGACCGATTACGTACCTGTGTTTACTGATAGCGAAGGTGGCCTGATCACCCAGTACGAGATGAAGAACGCTGAGAAGGTCGGTCTCGTCAAATTCGACTTTCTTGGCCTTAAAACCCTCACCGTTATCGATCGGGCGATGAAACTTATTCACGCTCAGCGGGCTCCCGATTTCGACATTGACACGATCGATCTTGAAGACAAGAAAGTCTATCGCGATATTTCTGAGGCTTTTACCATCGGTGTTTTCCAACTCGAGGGCGAAGGGATGATGCAGCTGATTAAGAAGCTGCAGCCAAGCTGCTTTGAAGACATCATTGCGCTCGTAGCCTTATTTAGGCCTGGTCCGCTGGGTTCCGGCATGGTCGACGATTTTATTGAGCGTAAGCATGGACGTCAAGAAATCCAGTATCCCTTGCCGCAGCTAGAGGGAATCCTCAAGGAAACTTACGGCGTTATTTTGTATCAGGAACAAGTACAAAAAACGGCGGTGGTGCTTGCGAACTATACCCCAGGCGAGGCGGATTTACTGCGTCGCGCCATGGGTAAAAAAATAAAATCGGAAATGGACGCGCAGCGTGCTCGTTTCTTAAAAGGTGCTGAGGACAATCAACTCAATCCTGAAAAATCGGGCGAGATTTTTGACTTGATGGCGAAATTTGCCGAGTACGGATTTAACAAATCCCACTCCGCAGCTTACGGCCTTGTCGCCTATCAAACCGCTTACCTAAAAACGCATTTCCGAGACCTGTTTATGGCGGCAATTATGACCTGCGATCTTGATCGCACCGATAAGGTCATCCGCTATGCCGAAGACTGTTTGCGGATGCGCATTAAGGTTTTAAGCCCGAATATCAATGCCTCGCTCCTGGAATTTTCTGTTCCCGAGAAAGATGTGATTCGCTGGGGCTTGTCTGCGATCAAGGGAATCGGTGCACCTTCGGTTAAAACTCTGGTCGAAGAACGTCTGCAAAATGGTCCTTACAAAAGTCTTGCTGATATCGCAAAACGCGTCAATCTCCAGGCCAGTGTCGGCAAAAAAACATTAGAACTTCTGATCAAATCGGGTGGCCTAGATTCCTTCGGAATGACGCGTGAACACCTACTCAGTATAGTCGCAGACCTTGTAAAATTCAGTGATTCCGTGCACTCCTCTAAAAAACGCGGCCAGAGGTCGCTCTTTGACCTCAACGATAACTCCGAGTCCGGCTCAGACAACGCTGATCACGATGTGGCCCCGGCATGGGTTGGAGTGATGGGTGCACAAGTGCCTATTACTTTGGAATCACTCGAAGAAGAACGTAAACTTCTTGGTATATATTTATCCGGGCATCCGATTCATTTTTACAGTCAAGACGTTCAACGCTTTGGTAAATGCTTCCTGAATCAAGCATTCCAGTTAGCCGGTAAAGGCAATTTTGCCATGGTTGCCATACTCCAAGGCGTGCAAGAACGCATGAGTAAAACTGGCGCCAAACTTTGCTACATCACCCTCGACGATCAGTCGGGCACCATCGAAGCCATGATGGGCGAAAAAGATATTCCTCCAGCTTTTCCACCTCCAGGCACACCTGTGGTGGTTCAGGCCAAGGTCTCAAAACTTCCCGATGGGACAATATCGACACGCGTTCGTATCACCAAGGTTATTACCCTAGAAGAAGTGCGTCAGCAATCCATCAAGAAATTTACGATTACAATCGACGCTAGACCAGGGGCTACGGCTGTGATCGATGTTGCAGAACGTGTTCGCCGCATTAAAGAAGCCATTGGATCGCGTGGTGGGCCAGCCGATTTAAAATTTGAGATGATCTATCCGGACGCAACTGTAGCTTTAACCGCAAATAAAGGCGTCGAGCTAACCAATAAGCTTTTACGCAGCGTGATGGAGGCCTCCTGTGGAGGACGCTACGGATAATTTATCGGCAGGATCTCTAAGCCTCGCTAAATGCTGGCAAGGACAAGAACCTTTTCTTTGCTTTCAGGCGACTTGGTCGACACGCGTGAATGATGTGACACGACGACTTCGTGGGTTTTTATTAATCGACGGAAGACGCGGCAATCAACCTTTTCAGTGGCTGAGCGACAAACCTGAGGACTTAGTGGCTCAGGGTTCCGCAGCTGCTCTGATACGTAAGTTTATGCCAAGCGCTCATGTCATTAATCTCACGAGCCACGAGGACACTCGAGAAAGCTCGCAGTCGTATGTTGGACTTTTACTAAGAACGAGTGGCAACGATGAGCCCGATGAAACAAAATTCTTCATCGCGGTGAGCGGGACCACGAATCCGCACTTAGAATTTATTGCAAACACCGGGCAAAGTTTATTTCGCTGGAACTCTCAAGGCTGCTACACCGTCCGCAAAACTGCTGAACCGCATTTAGCTCAGGCACTTCAAGAATCCGAAAATAAAGCCGCCGTAACATTATTGATGTCGTCCATAAACACTATTTTAGGCAGCAAAACAGTTGATCCTGCGTCGCAGGAACCCGAAAACCCGACAACCCTACCCTTACATCAACGAGAAGCCCGTGACCGCGTTGCGCGGAGATTAAAAACATTACGAAAAACTCTAAACCAAGATCAAAAAAAATTACCGCTAACGCACGAGTTAGGCACATTAAAGACTCATGCGGAAGCGTTTCGTTCGTGGATTCATCTTGCAAAGGAGGGAGATCACGAACTTATTCTGAGCCCTGAGATGAGCGGGCAGTTAAATTCCCTCGTGATACCTCTAAACCCAGATCTAACTGCTGGCGAGAATTTAAATGCCATGTTTCAACGCATGCAAAAAATGGAGCGAGGCCTTGAACTCGGGCAAAAACGCGTGAGCCTCATCCAGCAGCAGATTAAATCGATGGAGACGGTCCTTGAGCTTTTAAGAACGGCATCTCCTCTGCAACCAAGCGAAGTCAATCAGTTGCTTGCACGCTGCGGATTACAAGCAAAATTAACTATAAAACCCCTGAACTCTCCGCAGGCAAAGCAGGAAAAAAATGCCATCGGCCGGACTTTTATTTCGGCAGATGCTGCTGTGATGATTTTAGGCCGGACCGCTGCCGAAAACGATCAGATTACGAAGTCCGCAAAGTCGAATGACTGGTGGTTCCACGTTGCATCTGGTGTTCATGGTACCCATGTCATTGTTCCTGCCCGCTCCCTTAAAAAAGGCGACCTCAGTGCCGTCACCATTCGTGAGGCGATGATTCTCGCCGTGCACTTTTCTAATTTAGCACTCTCTAAAGAAGGCGAAGTCTATATTACCAAAAGATCCGCTCTTAAAAAAAGCAAGGGTGCGCCGGCAGGACTGTGGCAAATCAACCGCAGCGAAACTATGATGGTGCGCTATACCGATTCCGAACTAAAAGCTATATTTGCCCGAGAGAAACGCCATGGAACTATCCGTCACACGACCGAACCCGATTCTTAAATCTGAGGCTCATCTTCATCTCTATGGATGTCTTGATGCCGAAGGCCTATGGACCATTGGCAGTGATCCGGCGCGTTTAAATGCCCTTGAACCACGTATGGAATGGTTTGCTGCCGAGTATACGAAAACTTTTGGTATCGTCCCAAACTGGCGTGAGTGGTGGAAAACGTCCAAAGGTTTTGACGATTTCAAGCAAACCTTCGAATTTACCAAAGCAGGATCTTTCCCTGAATTTCAGGCCAAATTTAATCTCTTAATTGCCTTAAATCCGCCAAGACCAGGCGACTACGAACTCGTAAAGAGGGTGTTAGAAACACATAGCAAAGCTGGGGGTATCAAAGAGTATCGGACGTTTCTTCCGATCTATTTGCCCGAGCCAGATCGCGAAGCTTATCTCTTGGGCTTACTCGAAGAAGTGAGAAATCATACGGACAAGAATCGTTTTCAACCTCTCGTCGCCTTGTCGTTTATGCGAACACCCGAGGTTGCTGATGAATCCTATGGCTGGCTCCAGCAATTCTGCGAGAAAAACCCTTGGGTCTCTTCTTACATCACTGGCGTGGACTTTTGCGCGAGCGAGGTGGGACATGCTCCTAAGTGGAAGCAAAACTTTATCGCCCGACTTTACCAAGATAATTTCAAGCGCGAGAAACCCTGGCATGTGCTCTATCACGTCGGTGAGATGTGGGATCCGATATCGCTAGCCTCGGCCGCCCGTTGGGTCGTCGAAGCCTGTGCTCTCGGCGCAAGAAGACTGGGACATGCTATGGCTTTGGGTGTGGACCCTAATATTCTTCTTAACCAATCCACTAAAGAGCCAAGGGCGGAGTTTCTCGATCATATCTTATGGCTCACTCAGCACGAGAGTCTTCTTGAAGGGTTCGGTTATACCCCCTCTGATAGAAAAGACTGGCAGACTTACGGCGATCGTCATCTATAAGGCGAATTCGTTGTCTGTCAGTGGAATCAAGATCTCTGCGATCATATCAAACATCTACAAAATGCTCTGATTAAAATG
>CAZUYQ010000028.1:325-1103 GCA_964624705.1 uncultured Polynucleobacter sp. | reverse complement strand
CAAAGTCCTTTGATCCACTCGTTGAAGTTTGCGTCACTTCAAATATAAGAATTGGTGCTTTGACGACCGCCCATCAACATCCGTTACGACGCTTTATCGATGCAGGGCTGCAAGTTTGTGTTGCCACGGATGATCCCGGAATTTTTGGGATAGATCTGGCCTATGAAGAACATTGTTTACGATCAGTATTTGGTTGTAACGATAAACTTCTAAATGAATTTGAAGCGAGAACCCGCGCTTGGCTCAATCCTCACCAATCCACGCGCCAGTAGACCGCCTGTTGAAATGGTTTTCTATCTCCTACTAGACTTGTAAAATCCATATCAGAAATAATCTTCACGGCGCAAGCTGGCAGCTCCGATTCCGAACCAACAAGCCTGATATTTCCCAATTTTCCCGCCAATGTTAAGGTTGCGGCCAAAGCCAGAGATCCTGTTTCAAGCCCGGTTGCTTGCTGAAGACAAGGAATAAGGTCCTTGGCGCGAGCTTCATTCGAAAAAATATTCAGAAAAAGTGTTTGATCTATTTTATGAGTACCAATATTTTTATTGAAATAACCTTCATTATATTTAATTTATCTAAATTATATATCACTAAAATAATAGAAAAAATTTCTTATTTGAGTATATTAAGAAAACATAATTGATCGTTTCTCTGTGTATTAAAAGGTGATGATAACAGGTCCACAAGACACACCATACGCAAACGGCTGCTTCGAATTCGACGTGTTCTTCCCGTCAGACTATCCCGAGTCGCCGCCAATGATCAACTTGCAAAC
>CAZUYQ010000028.1:0-315 GCA_964624705.1 uncultured Polynucleobacter sp. | reverse complement strand
GATTTTATGAGTACCGGATATCTGCAACTTTTGTTTTGCAGTGCTTTGAACTTTTGGCTGCGTATAAGGAGCATGAGATTTTTGCGCTAATACTGCAGGTGCAGTCCATACCTCAAGTCGTTCTGGGCCTATTTCAGTGCTCCAGAGCAGTAAGACGAAGGCGAAGCAAAGATAAATAAATATTCGATCTCGCCCGCTCATCTAATAGTCCAAGTTCGATTGGTAGATTGCTCCGGCATTGCTAACAATGGTTGCAGCGGCAGTCGGTCGAGACTGACCCACTGAAAAGGATTTTTCAGAACTAATACCGGCCTA
>CAZUYQ010000027.1:35349-45101 GCA_964624705.1 uncultured Polynucleobacter sp. | reverse complement strand
CCTTGCTCAAGGCAATAAAAAGAAAACAGGCGGGATTTCAAACTTTGTCTCCGCAGGTCTACCACCCGCCCCTGGAGCCCGTCCAACGGATACTGCAGTAAGTGCTGAGTTAGATGATAACGTTAAGATCACCGCTGATGAATCTTCGAACGCACTTTTGATTACAGGCAGTCGCTCGGCCTATCAATCAGTCAACTCAATTATTCGCAAATTGGATATTCGTCGTAGTCAGGTTTATGTCGAGGCCGACATTCTCGATTTGTCGACAAATAATGGATTTAATTTCGGGACCGCAATCTTTGGTGGTGCTAAAGCTGGCCAGAACCCGATGGTGACGACATGGCAGGGAAAGGACATGGCTGGTCTTGTTGGTGCGCAAGCAGTAAATGCGACGCCAACGGCTCAAACCGTGGGAGCAGCAGCGGCGCCGTTTGCAGCTGATGACCTGACCATTGGCATCTTGTCGAATCAGAGCGTGACTATTCCGGGGATTGGTACCATTAGCCCAAGTGCATTGATAAAAATGATAAAAACAGATTCCAATACCCGTGTCTTATCAAATCCACATATTATGACTGCTAATAATGAGGAAGCGAAGATTTCGGTAGGTAAGAAAGTATACTTTAGATCAGCATCTGACCCGAATCCAACGACTGGGATACAGACGTCAAAAGCCGAGAGTGAGAAGGCAGGCTTGTCACTGACGCTTAAGCCAAATATCTCGAACTCGAATTATGTCACTATGAAACTTGATATCGAGGCCAGCACAGTTGAACTCGACAGTAAATCGAACCTACCAAACGTAAAGGAACGCAAGACCTCGCAAGTTATGACGGTCAAAAATGGTCAAACTGTAGTGCTCTCTGGTTTAGTGGAAACGTTCGAGCAAGAGTCCTTTAAGAAAATCCCGCTTCTCGGTGACATTCCGATTTTAGGCTGGTTATTTAGGAATTCAACCATTGATCACAACACGCAGAACATGATGATTTTCTTAACTCCGCATATTATTCACGGTGCCGACGATCTTGCGGCGATTTATAAGACGAAGGTCAAGGAGCGTGATGAGTATTTAGAGTTTATTTACGGTAATTCTTTTAAAGACGATCGGTTCTATGCCATGTTGCCGAAAGTTGAAGACGGGGCTTACCAGCCTGATCCTTCCGATGCCGACGAAAAAAGTCGCCGTGAATCAGTGCTGAAATCGATGTATGAAGATGAGGCCACGTCGACTCAGGATTCAAGTATGACTGGTGAGAAGAAAGCAGAGTTAACATCACCAACTCCGGTACCGATGAATGCAACCTTGGGCACTGGTGGCGGAGGTGGAGGCGGAGACGCAGGTTATATGCCACCACCACCACCACCCGGGACAAATATGCCGCCCCCCATGCCAGACAGCGGTGTGGATTATGGTGAGCCACCTCCACCGCCAGAGCCACCGATGGATTGAGATGATAAGAAGTTGATGGGACCTTGAGAGGGGAACATAAATCGTGAGTAGTGAAGTCGATCCAAAATCAATTCCTGATGATGAAGGTGGGATGACGGATGCTCCTAAGTGGAGTAACCTGCCGACGGTTTCTTTTCGCAAGATGGCGAAAAAAAATCTCGGTGAGATTCTCACGGAATCGACGAGCTTAACGAATGAACAACTCGAGGTTGCACTCAAGCTTCAACGAGAAGGTGACGGGGCAAAGCTTGGGGAAATCCTGGTCGAAAAGAATTTAGTTAGCGAAGAGGAAGTTCTTAAGGCCCTCGCATTTCAGCTGGATTTACCTTATTACAATCGTTTGCCCATCAATGATATTGATCCTGCATTAGTCGATAGTATTCCGATTAACTTCTGTCGTGATAACAAAATTCTGCCGGTGGCCCGTGATGATTTCAACGTCACGGTAGCTGTTGCGGATCCTTTAAATGTGTTTCCGCTTGATGATCTTCGCCTTATTTTGTCGACCAATATCAATATGATCGTCAGTGCGCCGAGTGTAATCGAAAATGCGATCAACCGCGTGTATGAACGCTCGAATGATGCTAGTCAAAAGGTGATCGACGAGTTAAACGTTCCCGACATTAACGCAGAAGAAGATCTCGATCAAACCCGTGACCTTCTTGAAAGCTCAGATGATGAGAAGCCAATTATCAAATTGGTGCACGGTCTCCTATCGCGTGCGGTTAAAGAGAAAGCCTCTGATATTCACATCGAGCCTTACGAAGCTGACGTGATGGTGCGATTTCGAATTGACGGAAGTTTGCAGGATAAGATGCAGATCCCCCGTCGTCACGCTAACTCGCTGGCATCTCGCGTTAAAATTATGGGTAAATTAAATATCGCTGAAAAGCGTGTTCCCCAAGATGGTCGTATCAGTATTAAAGTTGCAGGAAAAGATATCGATGTTCGTTTGTCGGTATTGCCGACAGCACATGGTGAACGTATCGTTATGCGTCTTCTTGATAAATCAAGTGGAGCGAAACGCCTTGATCAGGTGGGACTCGACCCAGAGATTTATCAGCAGTGGATTCAGTTGATTGAACAGAATCACGGGATTATTCTAGTTACTGGACCGACTGGTTCTGGTAAAACATCGCTTCTTTACGCATCCCTCATGCATATTAATACAACTGATATCAATATTCTGACTATTGAAGATCCGGTCGAGTATCAGCTAGCGGGTGTGGGTCAGACTCAGGTTCAGGAAAAAGTTGGGATGGGTTTTGCTGAGGGCTTGCGTTCGATTCTACGTCAAGATCCCGATGTGATTATGATTGGTGAGATTCGTGACGGAACCACTGCTGGCATTGCGATTCAGTCATCGATGACTGGTCACTTAGTGATGTCGACCGTCCACACCAACGACACCGCGGCAACCGTAACTCGTTTGATGGACTTTCATATTCAGCCATTCCAGATTACATCTGCCGTGATCGGGATTATCGCGACTCGACTCTTACGAAAGCTTTGCGTACACTGCCGCGAGGCCTATGTTCCGACAGATCGTGAATTGAACTTGATGGAAATGAAGCGTGACCAACTTGGCGATCGTAAAATCTATAAGAGCGGTGGTGGCTGCGAACGCTGTCAGGGCATCGGTTACAAAGATCGAATGGGGGTCTATGAGCTCCTCGTTATCACGGATGAAATTCGTGATGTTATCGCTCGAACTCAGGACGGTAAGATTATTAAAAAGGCCGCAGTCGAGCGCGGCATGATTTCACTTAGAAATGCAGCCATTCGGAAAGTTGTGGCGGGCTTGACTTCGTTAGAAGAAGCCTTACAAAATACACAGGCGGACGATCTTATGGACGAGCTAGGAGAATAAGTTGCCTGTCTATCGCTATAAAGGAATGGATATTGCCACCGGTGCATCCCGTAAAGGGGTGATTGAAGCCGAGTCGGTGAAAGCTGCACGTCAGAAGTTAAAACAACGCGACAAAATAATGACTTCCGAAATTACGGAAGAGGTCGCTCTTGATACCATGAAGAAGAAGCGATCTCTCTTTGGTAGCAAAGTCAAAACAACCGATATTGCGATTATGACGAGACAGTTTGCAACGTTACAATCGGCTCATTTGCCGCTCGATGAAACATTGAAAGCACTTACAAACCAAGTTGAAAGTGAGTTGCTCAGAAATACCTTGAACAACGTTAAAGAGCAGATTTCTGAGGGTAAAAGTCTTCATGAAGCTATGGCAGCTTTCCCCGCTGTCTTTGACCGTCTGTATGTCAACATGGTTAAAGCGGGTGAGTCCTCAGGCACGCTTGGACTTGTATTAACGCGCGTAGCTGATTTTATTGAGTACCGCGTGAAAATTCGCGGCCAAATTATGGGCGCAATGATGTATCCGTTAGTGATGATTGGAGCGATGACGGCGATTACTGGATTTATGTTTGTTGCAGTTGTGCCTAAGATGCAGAAGATTTTTACCAGCTTAAAAGTAAAACTACCTTGGTATACGGAGCTCTTGATCGGCGTTAGCGAATTTATGCAAACTAAATGGTATCTGCTCATAGCCTTTGTTGCGCTTGCGATTTGGCTTGGGAGAAAATGGTACACTTCGCCTGAAGGTCGAAGAACATTTGATGAGAAGATCTTAAAGGCGCCAGTTGCTGGACCTTTGGTGATGAGAACGAACGTTTCTGCATTTACTCGTACTTTGAGTACTTTGTTGGCATCTGGTGTACCTATTATTGGTGCGATCGAGATTACAAGAAATATTATTAGTAATACGCTTATTTCTGATGCATTAGAGAATGCTAAGATTGCGGTTCAAGAAGGTCAGAGCTTAGGTGTTAGTATTGAACGGTCGCAGCTCTTTCCGCCGCTTGTCACCTATATGATCATGACTGGTGAAAAGACTGGGCAGCTTGAAGAAATGCTTCAACATGTTGCAGTAGCCTATGATGCTGAGGTTGAGCGCAAAATTGAGGCAATGATTGGCTTGATCGAACCAGCGATGGTTATTATGATGACATGTGGTGGTGGCGGAATCTTAGCGGCGTTGATGGTGCCAATGCTTTCCATCATGAATCAAATACGTTAGTATCCAAACTATAGAAATCCACTAAGGAGTTATTATGCGTAGCAAAATTCGTTCTAAACTTACAAGTGTTACTCGTGCTCTCAAAATGCCATTTGCAAATCAAGCCGTCGATCTAGGTATGTCGATGATCGAGATCATGATGGTCGTTTCTTTGATCGGTATTTTGATGTCATTTATCGTCCGTAACGTGATGGGTGCTGCCGAGAATGCAAAAAAAGATCAAACAAAAATTGCATTTAATATTCTCGTTCAAGATCTGCAGCGTTATAAGCTAGATAACAATCGTTATCCAACAACTGAGCAAGGTCTAAATGCTCTTCTCAACAATCCAGGCGGTGATGCAAAGAACTGGCGTGGACCTTATACTGAAGAAAACAAAACTCAGGATCCATGGTCAGAGAAATTCGGTTACGAGTCTGATGGTAGAACTTTTAAAATCATTTCTGCTGGCCCGGATACAACGCTCGGTACCGACGATGATATCTTCTATCCAGAAGCAAAAGCAGAGAACAAGTAAACTCCGAGAGGATAGTCGACATGAAAAACGCGACGCATAGGTGGGAAACGACCTTTCGGCGCGTTTTTTCATTTAGAAGATCTCAGTCTTCGATGGCTGGCGTCACCATGATTGAGCTTATGGTGGTCATCGGCTTGATTGCGTTCATATATTCCATCGCAGTGCCACAATTTAATATGCGTACTGGTACTGAAGCGGCGACTAAGGTTCAGCGTCTCGCTGACGATATCAGAAGTGCTTTCGATATGTCGGTCTTGAATAACAAGCCGTACCGAATTTCTTTTAATTTGGCGACGGGTAAGTATAGCTTGGAAGAACCTGATCGCGAAGTTTGGATTGGCGATTCAAAAACTCCCCATGACCCAACAGAAGACGAAGAAAAAAATATCCAAGTTGATTTCGATGCTAAGACAAAAGAGATGGAATCTTTAGCGTCCGAAAAAGTCAAAGATGCAGATGGCAAAGATATTGATGGCAGTAATTTATCACCGATCTTGAGACATCGCTCTGCTGCGGCGCCAGTAAAGTGGACTAAGGTTGAAAATCTCGAATGGAATGATCGTTCTCTTGGTGATTTTTTGCTGATATCCGAGATGCAGGCTGAGCACCATCCTGAAAAACAACTTATGACCGATTTAGGTCCTCAGGGTAGGGCGTTTATTTATTTTCTTCCCCAGGGATATGTCGAAAAGGCTTATATTAGGGTTGCGTTTAAGGCAGATGATATGGTCGTAGATGAAGAGAAAAAGCCTTATACTATCGTGACTAAACCGTTTACCGGGTCTGCTGACGTCAATACTGGAATTGTTGAAGTTGACGTACATGATCTCTCGGAGGATATGGATGTTAAATAACCTGTCCTCGTCGAATCAGGATAAAAAATTTCCTTATGGCGCACGCCGTGGCGAAAGAAGTTTCTCGCTTCTTGAAACAATTGTCGCGGTATCGCTGGTCGCTATTCTGATGGTGGAAGTGAGCGGCGTTCATGGAAATTCGATCGCTTTTAATCAATACGGACGCAAGGTTCTTCAGGCTAGTTATTTAGCTAAGAGAATTATGTCGCAGATTGAGTACCAAGCAACCATTCACTCGCCGCTTAAAGATATTGCGATACCAGAGAGAGATAAACCGTTTGAGGACGATCCGGAATTTACCTATACGGTTGTGATTGAGCCTTTACCGCATGCTATTGATCTGATGTTTAAGATTTTCTCGGGTGGGATGTTGGATAGTAAAGACGACGATAAGGATAAAGAAAAGGAAAAGGATGCTGCGAGTGCTGGCGCCGTTCTCGAACAAATGAAAGGTATTATCACGCAGTCGGTTGGCGACGATCCCATTTGGATTGCAAAAGTCGACGTAAATTGGACAGAAGGTGCGCGTAAAGAAAATGTTTCGCTGGCGATGGTTATAACCGATGTAAAAAAACTGGAAGACTCAGTTGGTAAAGTACTGGACATCGCACAAGCGACAGCGCCAGCTACTCCTTCTGGACCAACGCCTCCAGGACCCGCATCTCCTCCGAGTGGGGCTGGTGGTGCTCTACCAGGCGCTATTCCCCCGGTGTTCCCATGAATATGTCTAAATTGAGAAAACAACGCGGTTTTACTTTGCTCGAAGTGATGGTCACTATGAGCATCCTGATGACGCTTGTTGTCGGGGTTTCCATGATGCTGCGATCATCTATCGATGTAAAGCAGTCCCTGGCTCGTGAAAGTAGGATTACTCATCGTTTGTCACTAGCAATGAATAAGATGTCTTTTGACCTTGAACATGCCTTTGTCACTGGATTAAACGATGAACAACGTGGCGGAGCGGGCAGGAATTTTAAAACCATCTTTAAGATCGATAAAAACGGCGACTCCGACAAACTCTATTTGTCTGTAACCGGCTATAGATCGCTAAAAGCTTCCGACTATCAATCTGATACTGCGTATATTGTTTACGAAGTAAAAGATGCAAAAGACGCTCCAGGACGGAAACACTTATATCGTGGTGTTTCGAATCTGGTATTGGATGATCTAAAAACAGATCCACCTATGCATATTTTCGTACGCAATATTAAATCCATCCGAGTCATTCCATGGAAAGGTGATGATTGGAGTTCGGATCGCTGGGATAGCTCGCGTGGCGAGTGGCGCGATAAAATGCCTCACATGGTGAAGCTTGAGGTTGAAACATGGAATGAAGACGAACACGAGGTTTCAGAAGATACGCCAGCAGAAGAAAAATCGGCTAGTAACACGGTCGTTATTAGGACGGTAACGGTGATTCAGCAAGCAAGACAGATGAAAGAACTGAAACAGCCTAACAACACACCGAAGTGGTACTAATGAAGTCGCGACTATTCAAATTTAAAATGCCAAAAACCATGGCTTTTTTTCCGGTCGGTCCTGAGGAGGCTCAAGACCAGGAGCGGAAAGGTATGCGTGGCGTCGCCCTTATTATTGCTGTCATGATTATCTCAATCATGATGATGTTCGCGGCTGATTTTATTGTGAGTGCGACCGTTGATCTAACGATGGCGAGTGCTGAGCGTGATAATGTAAAAGCAGAGTATGTCGCAAAATCAGGCGCAAATTGGGCGCTATGGCTCAATATGTTTGACTATGGGATTGAAGCACAGCTGAGTTCTTCAAAAGATCCGATGATGCAGCAGGCGAAATCCGTGATTGGCCCGCTATGGAATAAGCTAGGAGATATTTTCCCTTTTGATACACCGATGGATTTATCGAATGCTGATGCCTTTGCAAAAGCTTTTGGTTTGAGCAATTTTTTAGATTCTAAAGTAATCGATCTTTTAAAATCACTTGGCGGTGAGCTTGGTGTGGACGTGACGGACGAAGGCGGGAAAATTAACGTTAACGTTTGTTACCAGTCGCGTACCTCCTGCAAGATTATGGCGCTTCAACTTGATGCGCTGATGAATTGTACTGAGGTTGAAAAAGACTATATGAAACAGCAGAATATCAAAACTCAGGAAATTGTTGCCAGAATTCAAGACTGGATTGATCAGGATCAGACGGCAGAGCCTCTAAGTGCAATTAGTGGTGAGAATGACCCTTATCAGAAGCGGGTACCTTCGCATAAAGCAAAGAATAGCCCTTTAGATACCGTTGATGAATTGCGAATGGTGGATGGTTGGACACAGGAGCTGCACTCCTATTTTTCGCCTTATTTGACGGCGTTTCCCTTTGTCTATCCACAAGATAAGGAAAAAAATGGTTTTAAGATTAATATTAATACTGCGAACCAAGATGTTCTTAAGTGTTTCTTTCAGCGTGAACTTAGCAATCCAGAAGTAAATGATAAATTCGCGAAGAAGTACAAAGAATTGATGGACGCGGGGGGGCAGATTGCAACAGATGATAAAGCCCTCGAAGGACTTATGAAAGATTTGGTCGGCTACCAAGGGGATCCGGCTGAGAAGGGTAAAGAAACGGATCGTTCGAGCTGGTTTACGACGACCAGTCGCGCTTATGTCATCCGAGCCAAAGGAATTGTTGGTAGTCAGACAAAAATCTACGAAATGGCTATTGAACGTCAGTCGGTTGCACAAAGAAAAGTGACGCCAAATACACCGCCATGGCGGGTAGATAGTTTTAGAATGAGGTAAATTTAGGACTGTTCATTGACAGTATTCGCACCAACTCAGACAATGTTAAAGAGCCAGTATTGCAAGGAAATTTCGAGGGGAGCTAAGACTGATGCAAAAAATCATCGGCCTTGATATCGGAAGCTATTCGATTAAGGCAGTCGAAATAGTGAACTCGTTCAAATCGTACGAGATCACTAATTTTTATGAATTGGTCATTCCATATCGGGACGACGTCGAACCAGACGTCCTTATTCCGCAGTGTATGGAGCAATTATTTCGAGAAAATAATCTTCATGCAGATCGCGTTTTGACCGCGATGCCTGGTCAGTATATTTCATCTCGCATTATACCCCTTGCGTTCTCTGATCCTCGCCGAGTTGATATGGCGGTTCTGTCAGAGATCGAAGATGCTGTCCCGTTTAATCTAGACGATATGATCATTGATCACCAAGTTCTTGGTGAAGTTAATGGCAAGACCTTGGCGATGGTCGTGATGACGCGCAAAAATTTTATGCGTGGTTTTCTTGAGCATCTTCAAAGGGTAAATATCGATCCAAAACTCGTAGATGTTGATAGTCTTTCGTTCTACAATCTCGCTCCCTACCTCCATTTAGATCCTGCCGAATGCGTTGCAATGGTCGACATTGGTCACGAAAAGACCTCGATTTGTATAGTTCAAAACGGTGTGTTGAAAATGTTCCGTTCTATTAATATGGGTGGAGCATTTTTAACAGAGTTTTTGGCAAGAGATCTTGAGACCAGTATTGCGGAAGCTCAAATCACCAAGCACCGTGTCAGCAGAATTATTTGTGAAGCAGAACCGGGTGATGGACTGTCGAATGACGATAAACTCGTCGCAGAACGTATCACCCTGGCAACGAATGCAATCGTTAAAGAACTTGGTCGAACTCTCTACGCGTTTAAAACTTGGGATAAAACCCAAATCACGAAGATTCTACTTTCGGGCGGAACTGCTAGAATTCAGCATTTAGATAAGTATCTCTCTGAGCAGCTTGCCTTACCAGTCGCGTTAAACCAATTGGATCTAAGCGATCTAAAGATTGGTCCCGATTTGCAGGAAAAGATGCTAGTTAT